>JAJDEH010000049.1 GCA_029259935.1 Planctomycetota bacterium | reverse complement strand
TGTGCCCGGAACGGGGTTGTCGGTGATCAGGTCGAAGCCGGAAGCTTGGGCTTCTTCGCCGCCACCGAAGACATCGGCACAACCGCAAGACACGCCGGCGATCGTGTCTTCCACTTCCTTATACAGAGCGTGGGCCGGATGGTCCTGCTGGGCCAACTCGCCGATCCAACGCGTGCCGGCACCTTGAAACAGGATGCTGACGTCGTCGCCGCGTTGTTTGAAATCGTAAGCGGCGGCCAGCGCGTTAAAGACGCGTCCCAACGCTTCCTCTTGCGAACCCGACTTCGGGTCCGACAGCACAACGATGGCTGCCTTCTGCTGAGTCGCCGTGCAATTCGCTTCGCTGGCGGCGGCCGGAGTGTCACAAGCTTGAGTGGTGCAAGTGTCGGTTGACATGATAGGTGTCCCTTCGATGAAAGAAAGTAAAAGTGAAACGGGGTTAGGCAGAATTCAGGAATCAACCTTCGCGACGGGCGGGAAGTCGACCTCGGTTTGGGCGACAAGGTTGACGTAGTTCGTAAAAATATTGAGGGCGACATGGGCGATGATCTCGATGATCAAGGGCTCGCCGTATCCCGCGTTTCGAATCTCACGGAGGTCGTCGTCCGAGACCGATCCGCGAAGGTCGACGATGCGCCGCGCGAATCGCAACACGGCTTCGGTCTTTCGGTCGGGAGAGGTGGCGACACGGGCGTCGCGCAATTGGTCTTCGGTAAGCCCGATGGAACTGCCCACCGCCGAATGGCCCGCGACGCAATAGTCACAACCGTTCGCTTGGCTGACGGCGAGGGCAATCTGTTCTCGAAGCGGCTCGGCCAGCGCGCCGTCGGAAAGCGATTCGGCCATCTTCAAGTAGCCTCGCGCCACACAAGCCGACTGGGCCATGGTGGCAATCAAATTGGGGACCATGCCAAGTTGGTCTTCCACTTCGGCCAGCAAATTGCGCGTTGCGACGGAGGCGGCATGGCGGTCGATTTGGCACAAGCGAGGCATGTTCGGGTTCCTGTTCACTGTCGTTTGGTTTCGTTTCGCCGCGGTCCAAAGAGTCAAGCGTGCAGATGAAAGACCTTGTTCATGATCTTCCATTGGCCGTCGACCTTGAGCAGCGTGAACAGATCGGTAAAGCGATGGCCGGTCCAGTTGTCGAGTTCCAGCCGCACCGTGGCCACCGAGTCGGCGAGATCGATGTTGGCAATTCGGGCTTCGAGCGCCGTAGCGGGACCGTTTTCGTCATTCCAACGAAACAACTTCTGGATAGGGCCGGCGAAAAACTCAGATCCGACGTAGCCGAAAATCGTTGCGTCTCGGTGGAAGGCGGCTCGCATCTCCTCGCCCTTCCCGGACTTGGCTCCCTCAAGGTATAGGTCCACGACTTTGGCGATTTCGTCGTAGTCGCTCGGTTTGTTATTTGAATCGATCATCGTTTGGCTCATGTGGTTTAGTGTTTGAGAGAGCTGACGATACGATAAAGCAATACCCGTGCCGGTTGACGACAGAAATTCGTAACATGTTTTGTAGTCAAGGCTTGTGGTAACCATCGCGTCGAAGGTACAATTCATGAAATTTCATAATTCATGAAAATTCATTAGGTAATCACGATATTTCATGAGCGAGGGGTCATGACAACGCGAACTCAATCAATGAATTTGGAGTCGCTGCACGCGATTGCGACGATGGTCGCGCGTCAGCGCAGCGTTGATGCCGTTCTGGAGTCGGTGGTCGAGTCGCTGGTGGATAGTTCCGACCTTGCGTTGGCCCGCATTTGGCTCGTGCGACCGGGAGATACCTGTGCGACGTGCGTGATGCGGGACGAATGCCCCGATCAAACGCGCTGCCTACACTTGGTCGCCAGCGCCGCCAGGCCGCGCGATCCAGAAAGCGGCGCGGAATGGTTTCGCATGAACGGTTTCTACAAGCGATTCCCGCTTGGCGTGCGGCGCATTGGCGAGATCGGAGCGACCGGCCAATCGCTCAAGTTGCTAGACACGGCAGACGATGCGGCATGGTTCGCGCGTGGCGATTGGCTGAAGAGCGAAGGAGTTCGCTCCTTCTCCGGCCATCCCTTAATCTTCCGCGACGAAATTCTGGGCGTGTTGGCCGTCTTCAGCCGCTCGCTGGTCAACGATCAAGAATTCGCCTGGTTGCGGGCGTTTGCTGACAGCGCGGCGGTGGCAATCGCGAACGCGCGGGCCTTCGAGGAAATCGAATCGCTCAAGTCACAACTGGAGTTGGAAAACGAATACCTGCGTGACGAAATTCGCACAACGCATGCCTTCGGCGGAGTCGTCGGCCAAAGCCCCGGCACTACGAAGGTTTTGACGCAAGTTGAATTGGTCGCGTCGACCGACACCAGCGTGTTGATTCTTGGCGAGTCCGGCGTGGGCAAGGAGCTGATCGCGCGCGCGATCCATGACCAGAGTCCCCGAGCCGATCGATCGATGGTCAAGGTCAACTGCGCCTCGATCCCGCGAGATCTGTTCGAAAGCGAGTTCTTCGGTCACGTCATGGGCTCGTTTACCGGAGCGACCCGCGATCGAACCGGCCGATTCGAACTGGCCGACGGCGGGACGTTGTTCTTGGACGAAGTCGGCGAGATTCCACTCGACATGCAAAGCAAATTGCTTCGTGTACTACAAGAAGGTACGTACGAGCGAATTGGCGAAGAGAGTACTCGGTCGGCGGACGTACGTATCGTGGCGGCCACCAATCGTGATCTACAAGACGAAGTACGCGCCAAACGTTTTCGCCAAGATCTCTATTACCGGCTGAGCGTCTTTCCCATCGAGGTCCCCGCGCTGCGCGACCGCAAGGACGATATTCCGCAACTGGCGGATCACTTTTTGGAGCAAGCCAGTCGCAAAATGGGGATCAAGACTCCCAAGCTGCGGCAGCGCCACATGATCGAACTGCAACAATACCCCTGGCCCGGGAATATTCGCGAGCTACAAAACGTCGTGGAGCGGGCGGTTATCTCTTGCCGAGAAGGACCGCTACGATTCCATCTTCCCGAAGTTCCTAGTCGAGACGAGAAAGCTGCGGCCGATTCCAGCGAAAGATTTGCCGGCGGCAACCAGGAATTGATGACCGATGAAGACATGAGACGGCTAGAACGCCAAAATTTGGTGGCCGTGCTGGAACAAACCAAATGGAAGATCTCGGGAACTGGTGGCGCGGCGGAATTGCTTGGCATTCACCCGGCAACCCTTAGCTCCCGCATGCGTGTCATGGGAATCAAGAAGCCCGCGCGCTAGAATTGTCCGGATCGCTTCCTATCTTGAATTCCAGGAATGAACCAATATGCCGGACGACCATGAACGATTCATGAGACGCTGCATCGAGTTAGCAAGAGTGGCCCAGAGCCAAGAAAACACACCTGTTGGCAGCGTCGTCGTAATCGACGGTCAAATCGTGGGTGAAGGCATGGAAGAGTTGCCGGCAGGCGACCGCATCACCGGACATGCCGAAGCCATTGCCTGCCAAGATGCGGTGGATCGCACCGGCAACCGGCGGCTGATTGGAGCAACGCTCTACACGACCGCGGAACCGTGCTTCATGTGTTCCTATGTCATCCGGCAGTGCGGAGTGGCGATGGTCGTGTACGGTCTGAATACGCCGATTGTCGGCGGAGTGACGTCCGCCATGCCGATTCTTACCGACGAGAGCCTATCCGACTGGATGCCGAGCCCGCGGGTCGTGGCAGGTGTTCTGCGCGACGAATGCCAGCAACTCAAAGACGACCAATGTTGAGCAGCGTGTAACACAAGCTGGCCGCAGCCGGGGCGGATTCACACCGCGTCGAAGCCGACCATTTTCCCTTGCTCTTCGTCCCACAGTTTGAGGAACATGCACGGAATACTCTCGCGTAGCGAGAACTGAGTGACTTCATGAAATGCCGGGTTCTCGTTGTGACACTTCTGCAGATGATAGTTGGGAATCTTGCTATCGAGATGGTGAATATGGTGAAGACCAATGTTGCCGGTAAACCATTGCAGGATTTTCGGCAGCCGATAGTACGAACTGCCGGCAATCGCCGCGTCGACGTAGTCCCAGTCTTCACGTTCCCAGAAAGCGTCTTCATATTGATGCTGCACATAAAATAGCCATACGCCGACGGTCGCCGCGATCGTCATGACGGGCAGTTGAATGATCAGCGTATAGAGTGGACCAATTAACAAGCTAATGCCCGCGAACGCCAGCAGTAGGCCCAAGTTGTTTAAGTGAACGCCACGCCGCTCGCGCTTCCAGGTTTTGGGAATCAAGTAGGTCAATCGTTGATGAATCACGAAGTGATACGGGGCTCCGAAGACGAACAAGATCAGCGGATTGCGGTACAGCCGATACTTCAGCCGCAACAGCCAATGCGCTTGGCGATATTCCTCGACGGTCAGCGTCCAAATCTCGCCCGACTTTCCGCGGCGTTCGAGATCGCCTGACGTGGCGTGATGCAATGCGTGTTCGCGACGCCAGTTGTGATATGGCGTGCACGTCAAGATTCCCAACAGAGAGCCAACTAGATCGTTAGCCCGTTTCGATTTAAAAAAAGATCGGTGGCCGCAGTCGTGCTGGATGATGAACAGCCGCACGGTCAACAGCGCCGTCGGCACGGCCAGCAATAGTGTAAGCCAGTAGGAAATCGATAGGCACCAGTACATCGCGAACCAGGAAGCGAAGTACAGCGTCAGTGTGGTGGTCAGTTGCCAAATGCTCGACAATTTGTTGGGATGTCGAAACTCGGCCAGCATCGGAGCGTAGTCTTTTAAGCCCATTTTGGTTTCAACGTGGGCGGTCGGCTCAAGAGGACAAGTTTCGCCGAGCGGAGCGTGATGGCGTGAACGAGTTGCGGGCGCGTCAAGAGTCAATGGTTCCACGGCAAGAGTCCCTGTAAGCAATGGATGTGTGGGTCAACGGATGCAAGTCAAAGTTGGTTAGTACGGCGATGGGGTAAGCACTGTCGGTTGGCGCTTCAATGGCCCATCCCTATTCGATTGGACGGCCTAGACCGGCAGTTCACAAACCGATGGAATTGTAGTTCTTATCGTCCACGAGATGATGGCCATCAGGTGTTTGTTGTGTAATAGATATGTGATGTTGCGGGAATTCGAGCGTTTTCGCCGGGGAACGGCTTGCCTGCACCACGCTGGGGTGTGGTCGCGCTCCAAGCACCGCTTGGCGTAATTACGCATCTCTTACACAACAATTGCATGCCGGGCACCTCCGCCGAGCCGAATAATTCTAAGATGACATCGTCGGACGGATTCGTTTTTTAGAACCAAGAAATGCTCAATGATCTCTCTCAATCCCCCTCGCCGTAATAGCGACCCAAACGGTCGGCGGTCACGCCCAAAACATGTCTTGTTGGTTGAGATCGAGCGCGGGATGGCGTTTGGGCTGCGTTACAATTTGGAAGCGGACGGCTATCGCGTCACCACCCACGCGGACAGTCTTGCGGCGGCGCAATTGATGATCGCCAACGATGAGAAACGCGACGCCATCGACTTGGTCGCTTTTGATCTAGATTCGCCGTTGATGGAAGGCATTACGCTGTTCGACACACTGCGAAGCTCGCGGACGCGCGTCCCACTCGTCGTGTTCAGTTCGCGGCCGCTTCGCGACGAACAGAGCCGGGGCTACAACGTCTCGGCGGACGAATTCATTTCCAAGCCGTTTGACCTAGATCAACTTTTGAAGCAGTTCGCCTCGCTAACGCAAGCCTGCTGATTTTAGGCGCAGGCGCGACGCCATTTTGCCGCTGCCCGCATGCGGCATCTGAAAAGACCGGATTTCTCTCTCCGGTTCGTATTTCGCTCGCCACTTGATTATCATGGTGCTTGGAATCATGTTGCGTATCGCAACATGGCGTGCGAAACCAGATTCCCACCCCACACCAAAACCTCATTCCTTTTAGTAAGGCCAGTGACTCCTGCCATGAAGAAAAAAACACGGTTCGTTTTGGCTCTGTTGATCCCGATGATTTTCGCGTTCGCTTCGAGTGCGGTGACCCGCGCCGAAGATCCGGCTGGGTTTTCCATGTCGCTGTTCGATGGCGAAACGCTCAACGGCTGGCAAGTCCGCGGTTGCGAGGCCGAAGTACAAGACGGGACGATCTTTCTCAAAGCCGGCAATGGTCTGGTGAGGACCGAGCATCGCTATCGAGACTTTATCTTGGAATTGGATTGGCTGGCCTTGCGCAAAGAGGGCCGCTGGGATTCGGGGATTTATTTTCGTTGCGAATTGCCGGAGGGAGATCGACCATGGCCCAGCCGGTATCAGGCTAACCTGTTGCGTGGACAAGAAGGCAATGTCGGCGGCGTGAAGGGCGCGACCAGCAAAGGTCTGGTCAAGGACGGCGAGTGGAATCGCTTCAAACTATCGGTGATCGGAACCAAGGCGTCGCTGGAGATCAATGACAAACCGGCATGGGAAGGCGATGGCATCGCTTCAGCCGACGGCTTTATTGCCTTGCAAGCCGAAGTGCCCGGCGGCGGACAGTTCAAGTTCCGTAACATCCGCATCACCGAGGTCGGCTACGCTTCATTGCTGGACGACAAACTCAGCGCTTGGGAAGGCGCGGGGAGCGACTTGTCGGAATCGTGGGAAATAAAAAACGGCGTACTCGGCTGCCTTGAAAAGAAAGGTCCGTGGCTGCGCAGCAAGCAGCAGCATGGCGACATCAACTTACGGCTGGAATACAAAGTCAAACCGGGTGGCAATTCGGGCGTCTATGCTCGGGTTCCCGAAAGCGGCAACCATCATGGCGAGAATGCGGGAGTCGAGATTCAGATCTTGGACGACGCCGCGGAAAAACATGCCAAGCTGAAAAAGTTCCAATACTGTGGCAGTGTCTACGCGGTCGCCCCGTCCACCAAGCACGTTTGTCGTGAGCCGGGCCAATGGAACACGATGGAAATCAACGCTCAGGGTCACGCCTATCGCGTGACGCACAATGGTGAAGTCATTGTCGACGCCAATGTCGAATCTTTTCCCGAACTCGAAAAGCGATTGACGGAAGGCTTCCTTGGCTTACAGCATCATGGCGGCGGCGTTTGGTTTCGCAACATCCGCGTCGGACCCGCTTACCAATAATCGACATGTCGATCGATATTCGCACATACCGGCCTCAAGATCTTCCGCGTTTGCAGGAGATCACCGTGGAAGCGTTCGAAGCGGTCTCGATGGATCGCAACATCGAGCAGCAAGTGGGCGGACCGCTGAACGGTCGCGACTGGCGGTGGCGGAAGGCCCGGCACATAGCCGACGACGCCCGCCGAGATCCCGAGGGCCTGTTCGTGGCGGTTAGCGATGACCAACCTGTCGGCTACATCACGACCTGGAACGACTCTCAAGAGGGAATTGGTTACATACCGAACCTCGCGGTCACTCAGGAAATGCGCGGGCATGGCATTGGCCGAAAGCTAATCGAGCATGCGTTGCAACATTTTCGCGATCTCGGCTTGAAGTACGCACGGATTGAGACCCTGGATCAGAATCCGATAGGCCAAACGCTTTATCCGTCGTTCGGCTTCAAGGAGATCGCCCGCCAGATTCACTTTGGCATGCCGCTCGACGCGGACGACTAACGCTTCTTAACGACGTTACTTGACGACGTTACTTGACGACGTTACTTTACCGCGAAGTCTATAAAGTAGGCCATCAATTCCGCCCGCGAACTGACGCAAAAGTGACGATAGAGCTGTTTGACGTGGGAGTGCACCGTGTGCGGGCTGACGTGCAATCCTTCGGCGACTTCCTTTTCTGACTTGCCGGTCAGCAGCAGCCGCAGAACTCGATGCTGCGCTGCGGAGACGCCGTTCATCGCCCCGTCGAAATCAACTGGTTTTCCGGGCGCGGAAAGCTTCGTCGGCTTTCGTTCGATATACACGGAAGATGCCTCGACGAAGTTCGAATCGGACACATCGAGGGCAACTTCACCAAGTCGAAGCGTGTCGCCGATCTGAACCGTTGCCGAGTTCACTCGGTCGTCGTTGACAAAACTGCCGTTGCTGCTGCCCAAATCTTTAAAGTGAATTCCGTCCGCCTCGCACCAGACTTCCGCATGCTCGCGGGAAACCGTGTCATGAACGATTTGAATCCCACAAGTCTTCAGACGGCCAAGAGACTGGCGCTCTAGGGTGATGGGATGCGACCAGAGCGATGCGGATACGCCGCGCAAAGTGATCCAGGCAGTTGCACTCATGAGGATAGGTTGTCGTCTCGCGATCGCATTGGTTCATTCCGCGGATTCATGTTGGAAGCCCATTTTATCCATCCACGCATTTCGGAACAGACGTTACAAATTTGCCAAATAAATCGGAAAGGAATCCAGACGCGAATCATTGCTTGAGTTGCCGTGATGTTACCTTAGTACACGTCGTGATTCGGCGAAGCGTGCCGTGCGGTTGGGCGTTCGCTTCGCGCAAATGGATTGATCTAACCTGTTTTTGTGGTTAGCCTTATAGATATTCGCTCACCTTCGCAACTCGCCCGGCCAAACTCCAAGGCACCCTCCATGCCTCGCGTTTTCATTTCGTTTTTTGTTTTACTTGTGTTGACGTGCGCTATCCCAACCCGAGGCGCGAAACCGTCCAGTGGAGCGATTCGTTACTTCGAGACACACATTCGACCGCTGCTCGTCGAGCATTGTCATAAGTGCCACGGCCCTAAAAAGCAAAAAGGTGGCTTGCGGCTCGATGCCCGCTCGCTGATCTTGGCGGGTGGCGAATCGGGCCCCGCGATGGTCCCCGGAAAGCCGCAAGAAAGTTTGCTTCTTGAGGCCGTTAATTACGAGTCGTATGAGATGCCGCCGGCGGGCAAGCTGAGCGACAAGCAGATCGGTTTGCTGACACGCTGGGTCAAGCTCGGCGCGCCTTGGCCCAAGACCGATGAGCCGGTCGTGACGGCCACGAAAGGGCCGCAGATCTCCGCTGATGATCGGGCCTATTGGGCGTTCCAACCAGTACGTGACAGCCAGCCGCCCCAAGTGCAAGACGACGGCTGGTCTAGCAACGCGATCGATGCCTTTATATTCCGCCGACTATCTGCGGAAGGGCTTACGCCCGCCAAACGGGCCGAACCGCTGGCGCTACTACGCCGAGCTTACTTTGATCTTATCGGGCTGCCGCCTTCGCCGGCGGAGATTGAACAATTTATGGGTGCGTGGGAGAGCGACTCGGAAACGGCTTACAAGCAGTTGATCGACCGTCTGCTTGAGGATCCGCGTTACGGCCAGCGGTGGGCTCGCCATTGGCTTGATCTGGTGCGCTACGCCGAGTCGGACGGATACAAGCAAGACGCCTACCGTCCGCATGCCTGGCGTTATCGGGACTACGTCATCCGTTCGTTGAACGACGACAAACCATACGACCAGTTCATCCGTGAACAACTGGCGGGCGACGAAATCGCGCCCGACGATCCCGACGCCATCATTGCGACCGGATTCTTACGACACTGGATTTACGAATACAACCAGCGCGACGTGCGGACCCAGTGGGATTCCATTCTCAACGACGTGACCGACGTCACCGGCGATGTGTTTTTGGCCATGGGCATGGGCTGCGCGCGATGTCACGATCATAAGTTTGATCCGATCTTGCAGCGGGATTACTTTCGCTTGCGCGCTTTCTTCGCACCGCTGGTGCCGCGCGATGATCTGCCGCTGGCCGGTGCCGCGCAACTGGCCGTCTATCGAACGAAGCTCGCCACCTGGGAAGAAGCCACGCAGGAGATTCGCCAAGAGATCGCAGTGATCGAACAGCCGCACTTCGATGCCGCCGCCCGGCCCGCGATCAAAAAATTTCCGCCCGACATTCGCCCCATGATGGCCAAACGGGCTCAGGACCGACTGCCCTTGGAGCACCAACTCGCGGAACTTGCCTATCGTCAGGCCAAAGTCGAGATTGAAAAGGTGAAGATCGAGGCCAAGCTAAAGGGCGAGCAAAAAGAGCGCTGGCAACAGCTCAAGCAGCAATTGGCCGAGTACGATCACCTTAAGCCGCAGCCGCTGCCGCCTGCCTTCACGGTGGCCGATGTCTCGGCCAGCGCGCCGCCGACGGTGATTCCGGGAGATTCCCAAGCCCAAGATGTGCCTCCAGGTTATCTCTCGGTATTGAATCCCGCCGATGCTGATGTGGTTCCGCCGCCGATGAACGCCAATTCAACCGGCCGGCGAACCGCCCTGGCGAATTGGATCGCTAGTGCCGACAATCCACTCAGCACGCGCGTGATTGTCAATCGCGTGTGGCAATATCACTTTGGCCGTGGCTTGGTTCCGACGTCGAGCGATTTTGGCCGGCTGGGCGAGTCGCCGACCCACCCGGAACTGCTCGACTGGATGACCAGCAGATTTGTCGAAGGCGGCTGGCGGCTGAAGGATTTGCATCGCCGGATCATGTTGTCAGCCACTTATCAACAGACGGCGGACGTGATTTCTTCGGAGGCCGCGAAGCTCGGCGACCCCAACAATTCCTTGCTGTGGCGATTCGATGTCCGCCGCTTAGAAGCGGAGCAGATTCGCGACGCGATGCTGTCGGTTAGCGGCGAACTGGATCCTGCCAGCGGCGGTCCAAGTGTCGACGGAAAATTGCCGCGGCGCACGATCTACACGAAAGTCTTGCGGAATCTGCGCGATCCGCTGCTGGATGCCTTCGACGCGCCCGACAACTTTAACAGCACGTCGGAACGTAGTGTTACCACGACGCCCACGCAGTCGCTGCTGATGATCAACGGCCAGTGGACGCTGGCCCGGGCCGCCGCCTTTGCCAGCCGATTGCAACGCGAGTCCGTGGATGATCGAAAACGAGTGACTCAGGCTTATCTGTTCGCCCTTGGCCGGCCACCCACCGCCGATCAGGCCCAGGCCGCCTTGGCGTTCCTTGATGCCCAAACGACGCGGATCGCCGTCGACACGAGCGACCAGAATGCAAACCGAAACAGTGGCAGACGGGGATCCGCTTGGGTCGACTTCTGTCACGTCTTGTTGAACTCCAATGAGTTCCTGTATGTGGATTAACCATGATGTCTGATACCAACTCTTCCGTGGTTCCTCATGTTCGACCGACGTTCACTCGCCGCGATATGCTCGTTCAAGGTGGCGCGGGATTCGGCGCGTTGGCGCTGGCGCACCTGCTAGGCGACAGCGTATTGGGGGACTCCGCTGGCCCGAGCGCGCCGCGCCCTCATCACAAACCGACGGCCAAGAGCATCATTTTTGTATTTCTTGAAGGTGGGCCCAGTGCGATCGATCTATTCGACCCCAAGCCCAAGCTGCGGCAATTGTCCGGCCAGCCGCTGCCACCCAGCTTCAAACCGGTCATTACGCCAATGGGCGAGTACGACGCGCCCTTGCTGGCCGACCGGCGAAAGTGGAAACAGCACGGGCAGAGCGGCCTCTGGATTAGCAATTGGCTGCCGCACATCGCCGAATGCGCCGACGACTTGTGCGTGATTCGTTCTTGCTGGGGGAATGGGCTGAATCATTCCAACGGCGTTTGCCAGATGAACACCGGAAAGATCATCGGCGGCCGGCCGTCGCTTGGTGCCTGGGTCAGCTACGGCCTAGGGACGGAAAACAAAAACTTGCCGGCGTTCGTCGTGATGGAAGATAATCCCGGTAAGGCGATCAATGGCCCTCGAAATTGGAGCGCCGGATTCATGCCCGCCAGTTATCAGGGAACGGCATTGCAATCAGGCGAGGAACCGATTCGTAACTTGAAGACGCCGAAGTCGTTGAGCCAAGCTCGCCAGCGGGCCAAGCTCGATTTCCTGTTGCAATTGAATCGCCAACATGGATCAACCCGCCGCGAGCAAACTGAACTTGAAGCCCGCATCAAGAGTTACGAGTTGGCATTTCGCATGCAAGCCGAAGCGCCGCTGGCCATTGATCTTGCCCGGGAAACCGAAGAAACGCGGCAGTTATACGGAATGGACGAGAAGAAGACCGAGATTTTTGGACGCAACTGTTTGCTGGCCCGCCGTTTGGTCGAACGGGGTGTTCGATTCGTCCAGTTGTATCATGGCTCGGGCAGCAAGTGGGACGCCCATTCGGGAATCGAATCGAACCACACCACCAACTGCGGATCGTCCGACAAGCCCGTCGCGGGCCTGCTGAAAGACCTCAAACGCCGCGGGTTGCTGGATGAAACCCTGGTCATCTGGGGCGGCGAGTTTGGGCGGACGCCGATGAGCGAAAAAGGAAACGGCCGCGATCACAACCCTTATGGTTTTACCATGTGGGTCGCCGGCGGCGGCGTGAAGGGCGGACAGACGGTCGGTGCCACGGATGAAATCGGACTCCACGCCATCCAAGATCGGCTTCACATCCACGACCTTCACGCAACATTCTTACACGCGTTGGGCATCGATAACATGAAGCTGACCTATCTGCACAAAGGTCGCCCGGAACGCCCCACGATCAACGAAGGCGAAGCGTGCCGAAAGATATTCGCGTAACGGGAAATCTACAGGCAGCGTCGAGTCAGCTTACGAGTCTCCCTGAAGAATCTCGTCGTGAAGCCGCTCCACCTGCTCTTCAAGCGCATCCTTTTTGGAAATAGCATCGGCAACCGTCTTCTTGATGACTTGCAATTCCTTTTGTCGGCGGCGACGGGCTACTTCGTATTCCGACTTCGCCCGTTCGGTTTCAGCCTTCGAAGCCTTTGCTTCAAACTCCTTCATCTCAATTTCCATCTTGGCAATGCGGTGATGGCCATGTTGGATAGCCCTATCGAGCCCCGTCACTTGGTGACGCAGCGAGTCAATCTTGAAGTCAATCGAAGGTTCCGGGAGAGTTGCCCATGCGTTTCGACCACGATAGGCCTCCCAACTCTCAAAGAGAGTTACCACGACCACCTTGTCCCAGGCGATGGCAACCGTCTTTTTGGCGGTACCATTTCGTTCTTCGTCGTTGCGCGGCGTGCCATGCAGGAACGGGCGGCCGCCAATGATCTTCAGCGCCGCATCGTCGAGCACATACGACTCGCTTCGATCTTCCAGTTCGACGACCAACACCTTTCCCTTGAATTCATGCTGGTCACCTAACGCGTCCTCTGCGGCCGCCGCAGCTAGGCTCGCAGCAGGTATCAGGCACAGGGCGAAAATACATTGCATCAACTTCATTCTCAAACCTCCATTTGGTTGTGCGGTCCCGTCAAGCGCAGCTTCACTGTTTTTACTCATGACCAGTCGAAAAAGTCAAATGCATTGGGAAGGTCCATGTTAGGCCAATCTACCATGACAAATCGATATCGAACCAGAACGACGAAACGCCGTCCGTGAAAGCCGCGACCATCGCCTGGCCGCTGGCAATCGCGGGCGACCAAGGATCGCGGGCGACCAAGGATATCGAGGCGGCTGGATCGACGAGTGTCTTCTCACCCTCGCCACAAGTTAGGGTTTTCCGACGAAGCCTAGTAGTCAGGCTGGCATGGCAGGCTCAAGCTGGTATTCAAACGGCGATGAAGATCCGAAACGCCGGTTTGGATTCGTTAGAAAATTGCAAACGTTATTGCCCGCGCGGCAGACGCGGATGTCCGAGTCGACGCGACTAACTCGTTGCAGTATCGCCTGTTAGGGGGAGAATCATGCTGAACAACCAAGTGTTTTGCGGAATCGAGTATGTTACACCTTCGCGAGTGCGCCGCTTTGGGATGCAGGCCGTTCGTCGCGGCTTGCGCGGCGCAGCCCATGCAAAGAACTTGATCGCCGAGCGATCTTCGACTCGCGCCATTACAATGGGTATCTGTTCGTCACCGGAATGTCGCTTGTCCAAATACCATTCGGCGCCCCGCAGCGCCCGCCCCCCAAAGTTTTCGATTCCATGTCAAAGGTGCAAGATGCGTTACTTTCTTTCATCCTTTTCCCTGATGCTAGTTCTGATTTGTGCGTGCAGCGCGCGCGGCCAACATGAACTGACCTACCTGGACGAATTCTGTGATCCCTATTATCCGGGAACCGGCTTTCCCAAGCTCACCACGCCGCAGTGGATTGGCGAAGAGGGTGTCGAAGCCGTGGTGACGTTCGGCATCGACGACATGCGCGACCCCGCCAAGTACGAGGCATTTCTGCGGCCCATTCTGAACCGGCTGAAAGAGATCGACGGCCGCGCCGCCGTTAGCATCATGACTTGCAGCGTCGACCCGAAGCATCCCCAACTGCAGGCGTGGCTCAAGGAAGGCGTTTCCATCGAGACGCACACGGTGGATCATCCTTGCCCCTGTTTACAGGGCGGCGATTTCGACAAGGCCAAGAGCACCTACGACCGTTGCGTCGATCTGGTGTTTTCGATTCCGGGCAATCAGCCCGTCGCCTTTCGCTTCCCTTGCATGGATTCGCGGAACACGCCCAGCCCGCGTGCCTACGCCGAAATCATTAACCAAACGACCCCCAACCATAACTTTCTGCAGGCCAGCACATCGGTCGTCTGCTTGTTCACGCCCAGCGATAAACGGTTGCCGAAAAAGCTAACCCTGGACGCAAACGGCAAGCCGCGCTTTCGCCGCTACATTCCGTTTCCTTCGTTTGTCAACATCATCGAAAACTATCCTTACCCCTACCCGATCGGCAAACTGTGTTGGGAGTTTCCTTGTACGATCCCCGACGATTGGCAAGGCCAAAACATCCAACAGCCGAACAACCCGCAAACCGTCGACGATATGATGGCCGCCATCGATGCCACGGTGATCAAGAAAGGCATCGCCAACATCATCTTCCATCCGCACGGCTGGATTCGGTCCGAGCAACTGGTCGACGTCGTCGATCGAGTGCAAAAGAAGTACGGCAAGCGGGTGAAGTTCCTCACGTTCAAGGAATGCGTCTCGCGGATCAACGAACATCTGTTGCTCGGCCAGCCACTCCGCGCGAAGAACGGCGGTGACAACGGCGTGCGCATCGTGGATCTGAACCGGGATGGTTATCTCGATGTGCTGATCGGCAACGAGCACAAGAAGGTCGTCCGGATCTGGCGTCCAACGGAAGAGAGCTGGCGTGATATCGACTCGCCCATTCAAGTCACAGCCGCAAATGATCGCGGCGAACGAATCGATCTGGGTGTCAAGCTGGGAGTGCTCAATCGCGCCGGCCAGGTGAACGCGCTCGTGAGTAACGACCGAGAGCAATCGATCTACGCGTTCCAAGATGGCCGCATCGAGCGGCAGCCGCTGCCGAAAGAGCTTGCGGCCGTGCATACGTCCGTCCGAGGCGTCGATCAAGGTGTCCGCTTGCGCGATCTAAACAGGGACGGCGTTTCGGAGGTCATCGTGGCGAACAAGAAGCACCGGCGCGTCTTTTCCTTGTCGAAAACATCTGCATGGCACTCGATGGATGCAGCGATGCCGGCGGCGATTGTCGACGAGCTGGGGCGGGACAATGGCTTGCGGTTCGTCGACATCGACAAGGATGGCTTTGACGATGTAATTGTCGCCAACGAGCAGCAAACCGCCGTCTATTTGTATGAGCAAAAGACCAACGGGTTCACCAAACAGGTCGCGGGGCTCAAGGACGTCCCGCTGATTGCCCAGAACGGCAAGAACAACGGAGCTTGGTTTGCCGACGACCATCTGTGGTTGCAAAACGAAAACACCAATCGGCTGCCTGACGGCGTCGACCGCCGTTCGTTCACTCAATTGTTGGGAACGACGGACCCCAATCCGCAATTACCGAAAGAGTCGCTGAACTCAATTCGCGTCCGCCCTGGATTCCAAGTCGAATTGATGGCGGCCGAACCGCTGGTGATGGACCCTATCGCCCTGGACTGGGGAGCGGACGGCAAGCTGTGGGTGGTCGAGATGGCCGACTATCCGCTCGGCTTGGACGACGAAGGCAAACCGGGCGGCCGTGTTCGCTATCTCGAAGACACCAACGGCGACGGCAAGTACGACAAGTCGACTTTGTTCCTGGACGAGATTGCCTATCCAACCGGCGTGATGGCCTGGCGCGACGGTGTCTTAGTCAGCGCCGCCCCAGCCTTGTTCTTCGCCAAGGACTCCAACGGCGATGGCAAGGCGGATGTTCGAGAAGATTTATACCGAGGTTTCGGCGAAGGAAATCAACAGCACCGCGTGAATGGATTCGAATGGGGACTTGATAACTGGGTCTATTTGGCGAACGGAGACAGCGGTGGAACGATTGAGTCGATTAAGTCGGGAAAGAAGGTCGACATCCGCGGCCGCGATCTGCGCATTCGTCCTGACGACGGATCGCTGGATGCGCAGACGGGTCAAACGCAATTCGGACGGCACCGGGATGATCACGGCAACTGGTTTGGTTGCAGTAACCCGACGCCCGTGCGTCATTTCGCGTTGGCGGATCACTATCTGCGGCGTAATCCGCTAGTCGCTCCCGTTTCGTCAAGGCGCGACATCGCGCGCGGTGACAATTCACAGGTCTTTCCAATTTCGCGTGTGCTGAGCCATTGGTCTGGCTACAAGCCACCTGCCCCCGGCCAGCCGCATAAATTCACGTCGGCCTGTAGCACGTCGGTGTATCGCGATAATCTATTCGGCCCCGCGTTTAAGCAAAACACATTTACCTGCGAACCGGTCCATAACGCCGTTCATCGTCGAGTGCTGATCCCGCAGGGCATCTCATTCGAAAGCAGGCGGCCTACTGACGAGCCCGACTTTGAGTTTCTTGCATCGACCGATAGCTGGTTCCGTCCCGCCACCGTCACGACCGGTCCTGACGGGGCACTTTGGATTGTCGACATGTATCGCCTGGTCATCGAACATCCGCAGTGGATCGACGACCAACGCGAAAAGGAATTGTTCCTGCGCGCCGGCCACGATCGTGGGCGCATCTACCGCGTGTATCCAGCGGATAGGTCTCCACGACCTATAGCACGTCTCGCCGACGCTTCCACTAAGCAACTTGTGGCGGCGCTCGATTCTCCGAACGGCCGGCAGCGAGATTTGGCCCAGCGGTTACTGATTCAACGCGGTGACGCGTCGGCGGTCGACGACTTACAACGCATGGCCGGCGCTTCCACGAACCCGCTCGCCAGACTGCACGCATTGTGTACTCTTGACGGACTAGAGTCCGCAACTCAATCGGTGCTTTTGAAATTGCTTGGCGACGATCATCCGTCCGTTCGCCGTCACGCCGTTCGCATCGCGGAACAACGGCTCGCCAAACTTGACGGCGACGGCCAACTCCTGTCCGCGCTCTGCGAGTTGGCGGACGCTGCCGAACCACAGGTCAAGTTGCAACTGGCCTATTCGCTGGGCTATTCGACCGATCCTCGCGCGGCCCAAGCATTGGCGAAAGTCGCCGCCGATGCAATGGAAGATCCGTTAGTTCGAGCCGCCGTATTTAGTTCGCTGAATGAACAAAACCTGCCACACTTCCATGCCGCGATTGCCAAGAATGCGGTCGCAGCCGAGGCTTTTCGAAAACCCATCTTCGACTTGGCCCACCGCATGAATGATACGTCGATAACGTCGCACATGTTGGCCAGTTTGCTGAATGACGCCGACCTGGTAAACGACCACGTGAAACGATTCAAGTCGCTAACGGGAATGCTGGCCGCCGTGAAGAAGGGAAAACCAAAACTGGATCAGGAAACCGCAACGCGCCTCGGCCGGCTTACGGCGACGGCGGGATCGATGGCCCGCGACGACGAAACGGCGATCGCCATCCGGGTCGCGGCCATTGAGTTTCTTGCCGTTTCACCCAGTGATTCAGCTCACGAAGGAGTGGATGCGTTGATGGGTCTGGTTGACTTCCAGCAACCGATTGAGATCCAGCGCGCGGCGGTAAACGCGCTCGGCACCCACGGCAGCGATTCGGTGTTCCGCCGCATGTTGGGTCGATTTCCGGCGCTCAGCCCCATGGTTCGATCCGCGATCCTTGACGAAGCATTATCGCGCGAACGATCGGTGTTAGTCCTGATCGACGCCTTGAAGAACGGCGAAGTCGCGCTCCAGGCAATCGGGGCCCTCGGTCGCCAACGGCTTCTCGCACATAACAACCGCAAAATTAAGGCACAGGCGGAAGCGTTGTTCGGTCGCTCCACCAGCGGCGACAAATTGGCGCTTGTGAAAAAATATCAGATCGAAATGCCGACGAAGCGCGATGTCGCAGCCGGTCACAAACTGTTCAGCAAACGTTGTGCGGCTTGCCATCGGATCAACGGCGTGGGGCACGTGGTGGGTCCCGACCTGACGGCGCTCAAAAACCGTTCGGCGAAGGCGATGTTGACCGCGGTTCTCGATCCTAATCAAGCCGTCGAGGATAAATATCAAAGCTATAACGTTGTCACCGTCGATGGCCGCACTCAGGTTGGGATCATTACGGACGAAAGTACCAACAGCATTACTCTGCGGATGCAAGAAGGCAAATCGCGAGTGATCTTGCGCGAAGACATCGAACTGATCCGCGGTTCAGGCAAATCGTTGATGCCCGAAGGGCAAGAAAAGGAAATTTCACCAACTGATATGGGCCATCTGATCGCTTATTTGGAAAAGCTCGCGCCGTCCGCGAAGAAATTCGTCGGCAACAATCCCGAAATCGTGAAGCCGGCGGCGGATGGAACGTTGGAACTGTCGGCGGCCAGTTGCCGCATTCATGGGCCTAGCCTAGTTTTCGAGTCGAAATATAAGAACCTGGGCTACTGGAAAAGTTTGGACGATCGGGCCGAGTGGTCGATGGCGGTTTCCAAGTTGGGCAAGTACGACGTTTGGCTGGACTATGCGTGCGACAACAATACGGCGGGGAATACCTTTGCACTAACAATTGAAGATCGAGTGATCCGCGGTCGAGTCGATGGGACCGGGACTTGGAACGATTACAAACAGGTGAAAATTGGCACGGTCCAGCTTGAGGCGAACAAGGCGTACGCTTCGTTCGCGGCAACGGGAAAGCTAAACAATTGCCTAATCGATTTGCGAGCCATTACCTTGAAGCCGGCTGAGTAGTTTGGTGTTGCCGGACTACCCGGATCTTGCCTCCACTTTACAACGTGCCAGCCGAGCGTACGGAATGGGAGGTCGAAGAAATCTGCTGAAGGTCTTCGGCGTCAACGACGGCTCTTGCGAAGGCCGGAAACGGTGGACAAGTCTTCAATCGCGCGGGCGACCGTTGCAAATTGACGATCGCCAAAGCGTGAGTTGGGTTCAATGATCACACACTCGCCAGATTTCAAGTAGGTCACGTAATCTGCCCCGGCAAGCTGAATCCTCGTCGATGGCTGCCGAAGGACGAACGAAACGGCGGCGACAACGATGCAAGCGATCGTGACACCGAGCATCAATTTACGGAGTGAGAAAGCCATTCGAACCCTAAGCAATTCGTATCGGTGCCTTCTGGCTATTGTCAATGGAGGTAGCTTGCCAGCATGAGCGGAACTCCACAGACCAAGAGGCCGCTCGTTACGTTCATGGCCAACGCCCAAGCCCATTGCCCCCTCATCCATTTTCGTCCACTCCAGAAATTCAGGATGCAGCCAGCGATCATTGCCGCTGACATGCATGCCGCGACCAAGGCAAACTCCCTGCCAATGTTGTTGCGGTAGTCCATGAAGAAAAGCTGCAAAAACCAACCGATGGTGTTAAAGGCCAACAATGCGGCAACGAACCAACTGAGTCCCGCTGCGATAGATCGCCACCGAAATCGACTCGCCGACTGACGATCGTTCGCCCCTACGGTACTATCAACCGCCGGCGGTTGATACGGGTTTTCATTTGGATTTGCCACAATGGAACAGAATAACGCAAAAACGCAAAGTGTCCCACAAAATTTCGCCGCGAACGCCTTCCGAGAAGAAGAAAATGCAAAAACGCGAAGCTACGGAGAAAGCTGTTCTTTCTCCACACTCCGCGTCTTTGCGCCTTGGCGTTGCATTCCGCCGTTACTGCTTCAGATTCACTGCTTCAGATTCACAGTGGCCAGATCTCGCATTTCCTTGCCCTGGCTGAGCGTCACGGTTTTGCGGGTGACTTGCTGCCGGGGCGTTCCGAAATACTCGAAGATCTTCACGTATACCTTCGAGCGGACTCCGGCGCGGTTGTTGTCGCTGCCGTAGTAGTTGGCCCGGACGACGTATTTGCCGTTCGCGCCTTTCGACAACACGTACATTTCCGGACCGAAGCCTTCCGTTACGTCGCCCGTGATGCGCCCGCCCGAACGGGTGTTGGGGTTCTTGTAAAAGCACTCTTCGCCCGACGGTTCCCGCACGTGCAGATCGACGTCGGTGCGGTCGGTGTTCCACATCATCGTGACGATCAAGTCGGGATTGCCAAGCTTCGTCTTTTCAACGAGCGAAGCCAGTCGCGTCTTGGCGTATTCATGAACCGTGCTTTCGATCTCACCCGATGCGACGCGTTGCAGCAAATCCAAATACTCGACACTGGCGATTTTGTGAAAATCCTTGTAGCGCTGGTGCCACTGGCCATGCAGGGCGACTTCGTAGTAGACGATCGCCAAGTCGGCGTGGCCCAAGTCGCCCAGGCATTGGGCAATCGCCTGGTAGATCTGCGGCTGATAAGGCCGGGCATTGGCCACCCGCTTCAACAGCGGATACGCCTGGCCGCCCAATCCCCATTCGATGGCCGAAAAGGCGACGTCGCGCGTCAGCACCGGGTCGCCCGGATTGTTCTCGATCAGGCTGCTCAGTGCTCGCAAGGCATCCGACGCGCCGTGCTGTTCCATGCGGCGGGCCGATTCGGCCGTGACCACGTCGTAGTTCAGCCGCGATTCGGACAATTGCTCGAAGAACTGTCGAGGCAAATCTTTCCGAGCCCGTTGCTCACAAACAAGCTTGGGCACGGCCACGTCGAACGACTCCGTCGGCATCTGTTCGAGCGCCAATTCCAACAGGGTCGGCATCTTGAACTTGAAACCGGGCAGCGTTTCCATCTTCTTTAGCCAAGCCACCGTGGCCGCTTTTGGGTCTTCCAGCGTTTGGCCCAGTTGCTCCATTTTACGATCGATCAGGCCCGCCGCCGGGCTCACCTTCACGACGGTTACGTCATCTTCCGGCTTGATATCAAACCGTTGATAATCGGCTTCGCTTTCCAGCATCAGCAGCGAACAGGTTTGCCCCGTGACGCGGAAATGCCGGGCGTAGGCGGACGCCACATTCTCGGCGGCGGTTCGAAGATCTTCCAGTTGTCCGACCGACACTTGGCCGTACAGCCGCGCGGCCAGATTCGATGACACGGCGCGATCCACGCGAACGGCTAGCGAACGAGTTTCTTCGCCGCGTTGCAGTTCGAGCATGATCTCGTCGCCCGGTTGGCCGCGTCCGACAAGCAACAGCGATTGGCCAGGGTAAATGGAGCGGATGCGCCCGGCTGTTAAGAGATCGCTGCTGCTGCCGGCCGCGGACACGTTGATTAGCTGCCAAGGACGCTGGCGGTGGGCGGTCGAAGCTTGTTCCACTTCGCCTTCGTTCACGATGGAAAAGACCGACCCGCCACTCTCGCGAGCCAAGTGTTCCAAAACTCCGATCGCGGTTCCGGTCATCCCGGTCTTGTAAGCAAACAGACTGCCCGCCGAGCCCTTGCGAAGCGTTCGGGCCAACAGGTGCAGGTTCAACTCGCCCCAGGTGACCGCTCCATCACTAAGCAGGAACAAGTCCGGCTTGCCGAGCAGATTTTTGTCTTTGGTCTTCTTATCAACGGCCCAGCTAGGCGATCCCGCTTCGGCCAGCGCTTGTCGCAAGTCGGTGGCACCTTCCAGTGCCAACTTATTACAGTCGGCCAACAGTTTGCGGACGTTTTCCGGCGTGTTGTCGGTAAACCCATTCTTCCACCAATGCGATTCGATGTTGAAGAACATCACCGCGAACTGCTTGATGCCGCCGCGATTGTTTTCCAGCGTGGCTTCCAGCATCTTGAGCCACACGTTGAACTTGTCGGGGTTCGAGCTGAGCGACGTATCGACCAAGAAGATCGCTTGCGGCGAACCGGCGACCGCCTCGCCGACGGGCAGATCGGGCGTCACCTGAGCGGCAAAGAACTCACCCGCCTTGGCATCTTCGCCGACCAGCACCATCGTGCCTGCGTTTTCGTAGCGAACTTCCAGCGTGTTTTCATGTGGATCCTTAAAGTGGTAATACGCCCGGCCGCCCGAGGTGAAGGGCCGTACTTGGGGGCTCACTTCGACCGCCGCGCCCGGCATCGCCGCCACGTTCAGGTCGATCATGCGTTGCTCGACTTCTTGCGGCAAGTCTAATTGGTACACCAAATCGTCGCCGTCGCGCCGCAGGTTCACGTCGTAGCCGACGACGATGCGATGCAGCTTGTTGGGCATCAGCGGGAAGATTCGCGCGTTGAACACGCCGGCGCCCGACCATTCGACCAAAGCCGGGTCGACTCGGCGGCGAACGATTTCGCTGTACGCATGAGCCGCCTTTTCACGGGGTACCATCCGCGCCTCTTTGACCTTGGACCACGACTGGCTGCGTGCGCCCAGAATCTCGTCCGGCCCCGTCCCACTCGACCGCACCACGTCGGCCGGAAGAAAACCGTTGCTGGCCAGTTCGTCGACCATTGGCCGATATTCAAACGACGTTTCACCGAAAGCAAAATAGTACAGCGAAGCATCGTTCGGCAGCCGCAGTTTGAAATTGCCTTCCAATTGCTGGCTGCGATTGTTGTAGTAATAGCAGTCCAACAGAACGCGAGCACGAAAACCGTCGATCACGACGTTGACTTGAACGCCTTCGGTCGGCAATTCGTCCCGGTCGCCAATCATCAGCCGCGAAGTGTTGGGAATCGCCTTGACGCGTTTCCAAGTGCGGCGAACCGTGGATTTGTCATTCTTGCCCCGGCCTTCCTTGCCCTTTTTCGACTCACCGCTCGCGCTTTCTTCGAGGGCATCGAACAGGCCTTGCTTGTCCCCGCCGCTTTTACCGTCACGACTTTCAGGCTCGCCTTCCGAGGCTTCGCCTCCACCCTCACTACCTGGACTGCTCGCACTTTCCGGGGCCGCATCACCTGCCGGGTCACGGGGGTTTGCTCCATCTTGGCCATTTTGGCCGCCCTCGCCCCGACCATTTGATGTTGGCGATTCCACTGCATCGGAATCATCAGGCGCGGGGGAAGTTCGGCTTGGTTCGCTTACGACACGAATCGAGCTGTCGGCAGGCTTTGGCGTAGGTACGACCGGGGCGGCTAGCGAATCGTCGACTGTCATGACACGGCTTGATTTCGCCGGCTGCGGACCTTCTGCGCCACCTGGGCCCGCTCGAGACGTGAAGTCGTCACGCAGTACGGATGAGCTGTTGCTAGGCAGGCTGCCAACACTTACTTCACCGCCGGCATTAAACGATGAACGGGAGCCCTGGCGTTGATCGCGGATCTCTCCTCCCCAACCGTCGGGTTTCGCCTCCTGGAGTTCAATCTCCGTTAGTTCTTCTTCGGATTCAAACTCCTTTAGATCATCGTAATCGCCCAATTTGGATCGGGCGGCACTGGGTTGTTGCGCGATGTCGTTGTAGTAATCGCTGTTATTCGCGACAAAGCCAAAATACCCAACCACACCGGCGACGACGATCAACAAACTAAGTGCCGTGGCAATGGCCCACCATCGTGCGTTACCTTGGGGGGAAACGGTCGTTTTCAATGCGGCCTTATCCAATACGGCCGTTGATTGTTCGGCAATCGCAGTGCGCTGTGCATCGGTCAACTCGGGACAGGGCTCGGCTTGCAAGCTGCCACTGAGCCGATCCGTGACGTCGCGAATTTGCTCGACGGCCTGCCGCAGTTCCGGCCAATCGGCAAGCTGCCTTTCGACCTCGGTTCGCTCGGCTTCGTCGAGTTCCCCCAGCACATAAGCCGTCAGTTTTGGGTCATTGGAATCGAGCATGATCGGTACTCCGAAGAGATGATTTTAATGGATGGGTAGGCGTTTGAAGGGTTGAGTGATTGGTTTGAAATCGCCGTGTGTTTTAAATCCGAAATCCGAATCTCGAAATCCGAAACAAATTCAAAAACCGAAATTCAAATGTTCAAAACTTTGGATTTCCCCTTCACGAACATTCGACGTTGAGTTGCTGGCGTATTTTCTGCACGGCGGTGTGCAGCAAGTAGCCAACGTTGCTCACCGACAGTTCGGTGATTTCGCTGATTTCGCGATAGCTCAGCCCATTCTGAAACTTGAGCCGCACGACTTCCTGCTGATTGTCGGTGAGATTGTCGACCGCCCGCAGGACTTGCTGGACACTGTCCTCGTTTTCGGCGGCGACGGATTGTTCCGTTTCGCGGCTGGCTTGTTGATCCACCTGCTGATCGGTCATCGTTTTCATGCGTTGTTCCTTCCGCCGAATGTCGAGGGCCCGGTTGCGACATACCGTGAATAGCCAGCGGGCCAGATGATCATCGATTTGCTCCGGCTGTTCGCGGCAAAGCCGCATAAAGGTGTCCTGGACGACATCGCGAGCCGTATCCAAATCGCCGGTGATCTGCCGGGCATAGCGCAGTAACGGCCCTTCAAACCGCCCGACGGCGGTCCGAACCCAATGTCCGTTTTCACTCATGTTCCGCTCAGTCATGGTCGTCGCGATGAGTCCGTCTATCCGATTAACGACGAGAAACCGATTCTATTAGGGCCGCTGAGAAAAAAACTTAGAAATTTTCCGGATAGGCGGCGGCTTCGAGTCCCTCGAGAATAGGGGCACTCGGAATGATAAGGCCAGCCGCGGCGCCGGCAAGCCCCAGCCGGGGACAAGGAGGCGAGTTCCGAGGAATCTTGCCGTCCGCGCAACCTCAAGACGAGCGCGAGAGGTCGATCTGCAAGCGGCATGATGTCGCTATTCTTCGGCGGCCACTTCGGTCCAGCTCTTTTCCCGGCCTACGTAGCGGCAGCCGACCACGTACATGCGTTTGCCATCCAACACGCAGGACTGGATATGCCGCACTTCGGCATGCAGAAAGACATGCGACGACTTGGGGCCGAGGGCGACCACGAACTGCCGATGCGTCGGCGGCCTGCGGACGAAAAATGCAAATCCGTTCGGCGAGATGTCCTTACAGCGAACTTCAAAGAACTCGCCCAACGCGGGCATGAGGCCGTCGGGCGAGGGAGCAATCGACTGATAGTAGGGAAACTCGCGACGTTCGTTTTGCCGGCGTTCGCCACGGTGGTCCTCAAGCTCTGGAAAGCCGTCCAGGCCGGCGTCGAGGGCACCCGACTCAATCAACGTTTCGACACCCTGTTCCGGAAACTTCTCCTCGGCCGCCACGGCCACGACGGTCTCGACCGTTCCGTTACGGGACTTGATGCCGGTCAGCGACCAGGTGATTTTTTTGTCCGGCCCATATTTCGGCCGGGCCGTGGTTTCCACATGCAGCGCTTCCTGGCTGGCGCCGACCACTTCCAGACACAGCGATACACTATCCACGTCGGAACGATCAAAGAAGTCGGTAAAGTGCCGGCCGCGGACTTCATCCGAGCAGTATCCGAACACTCGTTCATAGCCGCTGTTGACTTGCAGAATCTTTCCGTCGGCCGACAAGAACGCCAGCGGATCTCCCATGCAGTCCATGGTCGTCGCCAGCAATTGATTCTGGGCCTCAAGCGACCGCATGGCCTGCACTCGCGAAATCGTCACCCCGGCCAACCGCGCCGCCGATTCAATCAGCAGCAGTTCGTTGTCCCGGATCCGCCGCGGCGCGGTATCGTAAACGCCGATCGTTCCAATGCAGTTTCCCAGCACGATGACGGGGCAGACAATCGCGGTTCGTAGCGAGTGTTCCTCCAGGAACTCGTCCGTGAATTGCGCTTCGTCGGCGAGGTCCATGATGTCGACCAAGCGTTCTTCTTCCACCGCCACCACGGAAACATATTGCCGCTTGCGTCGAGGAAGCCGGTATTCGGCCCCCTTGTACGCCTTTCCCGTCCCGGTCGCGAAGAGCCTGAGCATCAAGGACCCGTCGCTCGGATTCGCATCAGCCATGCCAAAACAATCACAGTCCAGCGCCTGGGCCGTCCGCCGCGCGGCAACGCGCAGAACTTCGTCTTCATTACCCAGTCGGTCCAACTCACGGCTGAGCTTGGACAGGGCAACATTGAGTTCCAGTCTGGACGATTTTACGGACACTGCTGCTCTACTGTCGTTTCTGCCGTCGCGACGGCTGTAAATTCATGGATGCCACCAAATCTCCACGCCCTTTGATCGAGGCGGGATGTCGAAGGCTACCGGCCCGACCTCCCGAACTTGACCCCGAGATAACGTGCCACGAAAAAGCCTCCCACGAGGTTGGCGATACCGATGGTTGCAATCAGTGTCACTGCTAATCCCATCGACATACATTATCTCCACCAAAATTCTAGGATTAGATTAAGGCAACCGGCCGATCCTTCGGTCAACAGCGGGAAACCACCTGGTGCGTTTCCAGATATTGCGTATCACCGGTCACCAAAAATATAGCTCAACCATGCTTCAAGGCGGAGAAGCTCGCGTGCTGACCGGGCGTAACCGATTCAACCGGAACAACGCGCGAACGAGGAATCCCCCGTTGTTGCTGTTTTGACTACGCCCGTTTGTCAACGTATTAAATTACAACCGGGGCGCGCTATCGTGGCGGAGCAAAGCAACCTCCAGTAACCCTGAATTGAGAACGATGACTCTGGATATTACGAACGCCCTGGTTACACTCTTCGCGGCCATCGTGGGTGGCGCGGCCGGGTGGTTGATAAGGTATCGATTCACCAAAAGAGTAATCGTCGTCCAACGTCCGGCGTCGGCCGAGACGGAAGGCGAGGCGCAAATCGATGACCTGTTTTCCGAGGCCGGCGATGACGGCTCCGATCAGTCGGACCGTGATTCCGAAGTGACCAGCGAAATCCTTAGCCGGTTGAACGAAATCGCCGACAACATGGCCGAGGGCTTAAGCGAACATTCATCACAGATCAAAGAAGCCAGCGACAATCTGAACGCCGATGTGGAATCGCCCGACACCGTTCTAGCAGCGGTCACGAAATTGTTGGCGGCCAACGACTCTCTGCAACAACAGTTGGACGAAGCATCCCACCGGCTGGACGATCAACAACGTGAACTCGAGACTCGAGCCGCCGAGGCACGCACCGACGCCCTGACGGGACTCGCCAATCGCCGAGCTTTCGACGACGCACTAGAATTGGCCCGTAAGCGGTTCGCCGAGCAGGACGAACCGGTCTGCGTGATGATGCTGGACGTCGATCATTTCAAAAAGTTCAACGACACGCACGGGCATCAAGCAGGTGACGAGACTCTACGCGAGGTGGCCCGTTTGGTGAAAGAGGCCATTGGCGACGAGGGTCTGGCCACGCGTTATGGAGGCGAGGAATTCGCGGTCATTTTCCCCGAGTCCCATGCGCAACAAATCTTGTGGATTGCCGAACACGCCCGGACCACGATCGCCGACCAGCAGTTTTCCTTCGAGGGCGTGGATCTGCGAGTGACAGTGAGCGTGGGCCTGGCCGAGTTGCGTTCCGACGAAACCATTCAAGACGTGGTCCGTCGCGCCGACGAGGCGCTGTATACCTCGAAAGAAGCGGGCCGCAACTGCGGACACTTCCACGACGGACAAAAGCATATCCCCTTGTCGAGTGTACTAGAACAGCCCGAGCCAATCGACGAAGTCGACGCCGTCCCAGTGATTGAAGTGGGCGCGGAGCCGACATCCCCCGTCGAGCGAGAAATCGCGCCGACTCCCACCACTGCCGTGCGTAAAGAATTCTGCAGGACGATACTCCGATTACTCAACGATCCCGCAAACGAACCGCTGTCGATCATATTCCTTCGTGTCGACAAGCTCGAGCAGATCTATGAAGAGCACGGTGCCGGTACTACCGATATGGTACTCAAGGCGTCGCAGCAGTTTCTTGGCGCGGCCGTCAAGGACAGCGACCATCTGGTGCAACTGGATGAGTACGTCTTCGCATTGATCTTCACGGCGACGAATCTTTCGGATGGCATGCGCATCGCGGACCGGGTTCGACAAGCGATATCGCGTTGCCGCCTGAAGATCTCACAAGGCGCCTTGCAGTTCACGGTCAGTTTGGGAGTCGCTCAAGCCGGCGACGGCGAACAGCCGGAATCGCTAGTCGAGCGAACCGGCGAGGCTCTGGATGGTGCCATCGAAGCGGGCACGAATCAGTGTTTCTGCCACGACGGCGAAGATGTTCGTGAAGCTTTGGCTGAGTTGTCGGTGAGCTAACTCAAGCATGTTGACCTACTGGTCCGGTTCCACCAGTCCCACAATTTCGAGCAACTTCAGCGCGTTGGTGGTGGGCGACAAGCCGTCACGCATTTTGTAATCGAACGTCATTTCTCGCCGAGCGCCCTCGCCCACAAGTTGTTCGCGAAAGTGAACGGTTTGGCAGGCACCGGAAATTTCCGGGCTGCTGGCGAGCCCTAGATCGTGGGTCGAAACGACGCCGATCGAACCATGCTCCACCAGATGGCGAATGACCCGCGAAACGGCAATGTGCCGCTCGGCGGAATTCGTCCCTTGCAAGATTTCGTCCAGCAAATACAGAACGGTCCACTGGGTTGAATCCTGAAGATCCCGTGATTGGTCGACGATCTGCTTGAGACGTTTGAGTTCGGCCATGAAAAACGAAACGCCCTCGGCCAGCGAGTCGTGAATCCGCATGCTGGTGGCAAGATGCACGGGCGGCAACTGGAACTCGGCGGCACAAACGGGACCGCCCGCTTGCGCCAGCGCGACGTTGACGCCAAGCGCTCGCAGCAACGTACTCTTGCCCGACATGTTCGACCCGGTCACCAACAAGAATGTCCCGCCGGGACCAACTTCAACGTCGTTGCGCACGCAGACGTCTTCCGCCAACAGCGGATGCCCGAGCGCCTGAGCGATTATCGTCTTCTCGTTTGGCTCGCGCACCACGGGCAGAGTCCAATCAGGATGATCGTGGGCCAGACAGGCCAACGACGAAATGGCTTCTAGTTGCCCGACCGATTCCAGCCAGCGGCGGACGACGTGGCCATGCCGCTGTTGCCAAACTTCCATGAAGTAGAGTACGTGAAAGTCGGTCAAGAAAATCAATTGCGAGAAGTAGTAGGGAATGCCAAGCAATCCATCGCGCCGTAGATTAGCGAATCGGATGATACGCATCAGGCGATTCAGAATCTGTATCGGTTCTTGCGGTGATCGGCCCATGTTGGATCGCAGGCGACGCACGAACGCACAATCGGGCGGCAATTCGGCAATCGCCCGCAGTAGTGGACGATAGTGTTGGATTTCATGGTTGCGAGACGAAACGCTATTGAAGATTTCATATACCCGGCCGGCGAACAGCATGTTCACGACAAAGTTGGCGGCGATGATGATGACGAACACCAGCCAAGCGACTCCTGCATTAGTCCAGCCCGTAAATCCAAGGATGGGCATCATCAAAGCGCCGACGGTCAGTATTCGGGTCAACCATTTCAACCAGGGGCGCGCGGTCAGCCAAGCCGGACCTTCGGCCCATTGCACGAAATCTCGTGGACCATGCTCGCTCGCTCCCAGCAGACGACCACGTAAATCCAGCTCTTCGCGAAAAGACACGTTCGGTGCCAACACCGATACAGCCTGTTGTCGGGTCTTGATCTCGTCGGACTCGGCGGGATCTAGCAGCCAGTCGCGCAGCGCCTCGCTGCCAAACGGCGTATGCGCCAGCGACAACAGTTGAAACAACGAAGACGGGCCAAACAAATCCAAATCAGTCGACACCGCGCGATGCTCGCCCGGCACATTCGGTGCAAACGCGGGGATGTCTTCCCAACGGCGTTGTAGCCGGGCTTGTTGAATCCGATTCATGCCGCGACGATGTTTCAATTCGGTTTGCCGCCGCAACACATTTTCGTGGAACGCCGCCAAGCCGATGAACGCCCCGAACAGAATCCCGGCACCCACGTACCACGGCCAAGCCTGGTGGGAACTGACCCAGCCGCCAATCGCCAATCCGACTGCTGGGAAAAAAGTTAAAATGCGCAAGCGGGAAACCCAGACGCTGTGCCGCTCTATCTTGTCGAGCTGAACTTGATATTCGCCAATCTGCCGCTGATAAAAGCTGGCAATCGATGGCGCGGGCGAAGGGTTTGATTTGGAAGATGCCATGTGTCCCGATTATTCGCTTCCCGTTGCTTGGTCTTGGATTTGGATTTGGATCGAGTGACCCATTTGGAAGGTGGTCGGCTTGCTGCTGGTAGTCGGTTTTGCTAGAACGAGCTGACAGCAATGCTAGCAATTTGGATCGCGTTTGTAAGGAGGCGAAATGAAGGCGCAACTTCCCATCGAACAGATTGATCGGATTCGCTATTTCGAATTGGCACTTTCTCGAAAGCAGCTTCGGCGCGACGATTCGGAAGCAGGCGTGCGAGCTCTCATCGATCCCGAATTGAACGTTCGGTACGTCATTAAGGAGAGTGACCTGCTCGATCGTGAGACGCTTCTGGCCACGGTAAATTGAGCCAAGCACCGCGGAAAGCACCCTCATTTTTCGGTGGAGTGATTCATACACCCGCCGGCATTCGCTCATCTCGCTTCTAGTGCATCGGCCTGGTGACGGTCGCCCCACGCAAACACCACATCTTTGCGCACATCGACTACAATGGGGATCATGCTGGGCGGATTTCAGACCCAGTCGCCAGCCCCATGGAGTTTCCATCGCATGAGGACCGCCTTCTCGCTTGCATTTTGCGTCACACTATTAACGCTGCCACTCTTTGCCGAGCGGCTGCCCGATCAGAACTGGCCCCGGTGGCGCGGACCGAATGACAGCGGCAGCGCCGAGTCGGGCCCGATTCCCTCATCATGGAGCGACGAGGCGAACATCAAATGGAAGGTCAAATTGCCAGGCCGTGGTTGTTCGACGCCGGCCGTCTGGAATGACTATGTGTTGGTCACCTGCCCGGTCGACGAACAAGACGCGCTGGTGGCCTTGGATTGGCGGGGACAAACGCGGTGGCAAACCAAGGTCGGAACGGAACGATCGGGCAAGCATCGCAACGGATCGGGCAGCAACCCCTCGCCGGTGACCGACGGCAAGTTGGTGTTCGTCTATTACAAGAGCGGCAATCTGGCTTGCATCGACTTCGAGGGTGCGCTGCTTTGGAAAACCAATCTACAAGATCGCTTCGCGAAAGATACGTTGTATTGGGACTTGGGTACTTCCCCCGTGCTGACGAAAGACAACGTCGTCGTGGCGGTGATGCACAAGGGCGAGTCTTACTTGGCCGCTTTTGACAAGCAGTCTGGCAAGCTCACATGGAAGGTTGCTCGGAACTATGACTGCCCGGTCGAAGGCGATCACAGTTACGCGACGCCGTTGCTTGTCGACCGCGATGGCCGCCAGGAGATTGTTGTTTGGGGCGCCGAGCATTTGACGGGCCATGCAGTCGAGGACGGGCGCGTGCTGTGGTCCTGCGGCGGCTTCAATCCAGAAGAAAAGCGGAACTGGGTCGTCGTCGCTTCCGCCGTGATTGCGAAGGAGGTGGCCATTGTCCCGTTCGGTCGGGGCAGCCACTTGGCCGGCGTGCGGTTGGGCAAGAGCGGAGACCTCACGGATTCGAATCGGCTCTGGACTCGAGATGACACCGGCGCTTTCATTCCCACTCCCGTGGTTCATCAAGGCCAAATCATCCTGCTGCGGGATAAAGGCGAAGTCGAGTGCATTCAGCCAGAATCGGGAAAATCGATTTGGACCGGCAAGCTTCCCAAGCACCGGGCGAAATACTATGCGTCGCCACTGGTCGCCGACGGCAAACTTTATGCTCCCCGCGAGGACGGGGTGGTGGTAGTCGCCCGAATTGACGGCAAATTCGAGGTCCTTTCCGAAAACGACATGGGCCAGCAAGTAATCGCATCACCCGTGGCGGTCAACGGGCATCTGCTGATTCGCGGCGAAGAACATCTCTTTTGCATTTCCAAATAAACTCGTACATTGCCGATTACAAGAGCGTGAGTCGAGTGTTCAATCCATCCTCTTTATCGGTGATTCCTATGAGACCCCTCCGCTTAGTCCTCCCAATCGGCGTTCTAGCAATCGGCCTCTTGCTCGCTGCTACGCAAGTCCGGGCCGACGACAACGAAGCGTCCAAGAAAGCTCTCGCGGCGATCCAAGGCGAATGGACGATCGAATCGGTTAAACTCGATGGAGCGGACATCAATCCGCCGGGAGCGGATGCCAACTTCATCGAGTTTACGCCCGAACACATTAAGCACGGTGAAAACAAGATCCCTTTCAAAATCTTCGCCGATTCGGATCCCAAGTTGATCGACCTTCGAGTCGCCAGTGATACGGACAACGAGCGCACCCTCGAAGGCATTTACAAAGTAGAAGGCGACAACATCACCATGTGCGTCTTTGTAGGCGAAGGCGCGAAGGAACGACCGGACAGTTTCGAGCCATCCGCGGAACGCATCATCGTGCGGCTTTCGCGCAAGCAATAGATCCGCTGTCTGGTGGGGCTGATGTTAAGGTACGCGAATTTGCTCATGATTCACTACGCACGAAGGTTGGCCTCCGTGGCGGCCTTGATTTTCTCGATCGCGGCCACCGGCGGATGCGTGCCCGATTCAACACCGATCGTATCGCAGCCGTTGCCACAAACGTCGCGTGAACTGGGGCCGCTTGAATCGAGCCCAGCGGAAGATGTCTCTTCCGGCGACGAACCGCAACCGCCCGCCGTGGTTTCAAACGAGACATCGCTCGCCACACCCAATCTCGCCACACCCAATATCGCGTTCAGTTCGTGGCCGAACTGGATGGGTCCCAATCACGATGGCATTTCCAACGAGGATGGTTGGTCGTCGGAGTGGCCTGAAACGGGACTGCCCGTCGTATGGTCGCGCGAGATCGGCATCGGGTTCAGTTCGATCTCGATCGAAGACGGCCGGCTGTTCACGATGGGGCACGTTGATGGCGAGGAATTTGTCTACTGCCTGCAAGCCGATACCGGTGAAGTACTCTGGTCGAAATCGTATCCCTGCGCGCTGGTCGACAACCTGCACGACGGGGGACCCGGGGCGACTCCGACGATTGACGGTGAATACATCTACACGCTTGGCCGCGAAGGCCAACTGTTTTGCTTTCGCACGGACAACGGCGAGACCGTATGGGAAAAGGATCTGCAACAAGATCTAGGTGTGGCCATGCCCGAATGGGGATTCACCAGTTCGGCTTATATTCTTGGCCCGCAGCTTATCTTGGAAGCTGGCCGCGTTGTGTCGTATGACAAGACATCGGGAGCCAAAAACTGGGAAACCGAAAAACATAACGCCGGCTACGGGTCGGCGATTCCATTTGTACATGAAGGCAATACGGTGCTGGCGACTTTGGATTGTGAAGCGGTACGGATAACCGATTCGACCAGCGGCCGCGAAATCGCCTCCTATCGGTGGGATTCACCCTTTCTCACGAATTCAACCACGCCCATCGTTCGCGAGGGGGCGATTTACATTTCCACCGGTTACCAAATCGGCTGCGGGCTGTTTCAGCTCAAGGACGATCGGCTTGAACTGATTTACAGCAATCGCCAAATGCGCAATCACTTCAATAACAGTATCTACCTCGATGGTTATGTGTATGGCTTTGACGGCAACTCCAACCTCGGCCGCGTCGTACGACTGAACTGCATGGAGTTTTCGACAGGTAAGATAGCTTGGAAGCAAAAAGGATTGGGGTGTGGATCGCTAATGATCGCTGGCGGCAAGCTGCTGATTCTTAGCGAAAATGGGACACTCGTTCTGGCCAACGCAACTCCCGACGGTTTTCAAGAACTTGCGCGGTCTCCGTTCTTGGAGGGCCGTTGCTGGACGGTTCCCGTACTCTTGCGGGGCCGGGTGTACGGTCGCAATGCCCACGGGACACTCGTTTGCGTCAAGCTGCCGGAATGAGGTGGCAATTGGTCGTTTGCCGCCCTCCCATGGCATCGTTCGATTAGAATACGAACAGACTCAAAGTACCCCCAATCGAACGAGTCGGACACGCGCACCAAAGCCGTCATAAAAGTACACCTACGGAGTACACCCATGCACTTCATCCGCTTTACCGCCGCCTTGCTGTTTTTTGCCACCCTGTTGGGAGCCACACAAATGCATGCGGCCGACGCGAATCGATATCGGGTCTATGTCGGGACGTATACCAATGGCAAGAGTGAGGGTATTTACACTTGCGAATTTGATGCGGCAACCGGCAAATTGACCACGCCTCGACTGGCCGCCAAATCGGTTAATCCGTCGTTCGTGGCCGTCCATCCCAACAGGAAATTCCTTTACGCCGTCAACGAAACGGTACAGTTTCGCGGTGAAAAATCGGGCGGAGTGACCGCGTTTTCGATCGACGCCAAGACCGGGGCGCTCACGGAACTAAACCAACAGTCGTCGCGCGGCGGCGCGCCTTGCCATTTGGTGGTCGATCGCGCGGGAAAGAACGTGTTAGTCGCGAATTACGTCGGTGGCAACGTTGCCTCGTTGCCCATCGGCGATTCGGGCAAACTGGGGCCGGCCAGTTCGTTCATTCAACATAAGGGTTCCAGCGTGGATCGACGAAGGCAAGAAGGACCGCATGCCCACTCCATTAACCTCGACGCCGCCAATAGATTTGCTTTTGCCGCGGACTTGGGAATCGACGAAATTTTGATCTACAAGTTCGATCCACGGTCGGGCAAATTGACCGCTAATGATCCCCCCTCCGTTGAAGTCGCGGCCGGCGCGGGACCGCGGCATTTTGCTTTTCATCCCAACGGCAAGTTTGCCTACGTCATCAACGAACTGCACCTGACGGTGACCGCCTTCGCCTACAACGCCGATGCGGGTGAACTACAGACCATGCAGACGATTTCGACGTTGCCCAAGGGAGAATCAAGATCCAGCGGGCAAAGCACCGCCGAAGTGCGCGTTCATCCATCAGGACGATTCCTTTACGGATCGAACCGCGGCCACAACACGATCGCTGTCTACAAGATAGATCAAGAGACAGGCCGGCTGACGCATCTGGAAAACGAATCAACCGGCGGCGAGACGCCCCGCAACTTTTTCGTCGACCCCACCGGGAAATTTCTGCTGGCGGAAAACCAAAGCACGGGCACGATCGTCGTCTTCGCAATCGATCCCCAGCAAGGAACACTGACACCGACGGGCACGGTGGTCGAAGTTCCCAACCCGGTCTGCATTCGGATGGTTCCGATCGACGACTAGCTGCCAGCATTTTCCTCTCTGTCCACCGCAACCCAGATCCCGGAACGTTCGTTCCGGCGGGGTCGACCTTCGGAACCAGCATCGAAAGGAACCTCGATAAACGCCGAGCAAGCCGTTTGAATTGACAGTACCGGCATATTCGTTCAACAAGCGTGTGGTGGTCCACTGTGCCTTTCCACCGTGCCTTTCCCACGTGGTACGCTTTTCAATGCGTACCCACCTCGACTCTACCGAAGGGAACCAAACCGTGAACCAACCTTCCAACACACTCTTCAAACTGCTGAAAGCGGGTTTGATCACCGCGATCGTTGTACCGGCCGCTCTGATCGGTTTCGCGATTTGGTCTCACGATAGCTCACCCGTCGACCTCGGCGACGTGTACCAAGTGTCACGGGCCGACAGCATGCACGAGGTTGAGCAGCTAATCGGCCAGCCTGACCGCACCAGAATGCAAGGTGGTAGCGGCGAGGTCAGTTGGACGTACAGCGATCCGCTGAAATGGCATGAGTTTCGCGTCGACTTCGCACAAGACGGCAAAGTCGTCCGTTGCGTCTTTCAGGACTAGTGCCAACATGAGGCACTAGCCAATAAAGACGCTCGTTGGAAACAAGGTAATCACGACAGCAGGTTCCACAAGACGTATCCAAGAAATGCAAGCACTGGCAAGGCGACTAAGATCCAAAGAGGGCGGGTGTCCTGATTGTTGACTTGTTGGGGCGATCCCCAATTCGCTGGTGGGCCGGTCGAGGCGTAATCGAATGCGCTGCTTCTAGGGGCGGTGCCGTGGTTCGCTCTGTTCCATTCATAAATAAGCCAATCCAAGGGGCTCGCCCCATCGCGCGGCTCGTCCGGTGTGAGGGACGGGTCTGCCTTGCCAAGCACAAGTCCAGAACGCGGATAGTTTGATGGTCCCAACCAAGGAGCCTTTGAAAAAGGTCTCCCTTGGTCGCGCGAATTTCCAAAGAGGGATTCAAGGCCGGAAAATGTGGAAGGAGGAGCGCCCGAAATCGCCAGTCCGGCGCTGATAAGCCGCAGCCCCGAAGTATTCCACTCCTTTAGCCAACTATCGAGTCGCGCTTGAGGAGTCGGTTCCGCGAGTTTCGACAACGCGGGTTGCACGCGTATCGCTTGGTGAGCCGCGCTCGATTGTGGAATCTGCCAGATCCAGGACGGCTTGGCGTCTTTTTCCAACAGATCAACCAACATTTGTTCGATCGTGGTTAGCAAGCTGTCTCGGCAGATTTCGGTTTGGTGATTGTCCTTCCCCCAAGTTGCTTCCGCGGTTTCGTAGGCGTCCCGAAAATAGTCGGCCGCTTTATCGTATTGGCCTTTGGAGTAAAGTACGCTTGCCAAATTGTTCGCCCGAGCGGCCGTATCGGGATGATCGGGGCCCCACACTTCGTCGCTGATCATTAGGACCTGGCGGTATTTCTTTTCCGCGACCGCAAGATTGCCTCGATCGTGATGAAAGCCGGCCAGCGCGCCAATGCTTTTGAGCGTCGAAGAGTGTTCGCGTCCCCGTTCCCGCTCGTCGATCACCACGGCTTCTTCAAACAGTTGGCGTGCTTCCTGGTACTCGCCAGCGTCCGCGAGCAATTGGGCGAGTTGACGCCGATACTCATTTGCCAGTTCGCAAGCCGGACCCTGCCGTTCGGCAAAGTCGATAAACTCCATGGGGTCTTCGCCAGTCAGCAGAAAGGCAAGGGCGACCATCCCCTTTTCCAACTTGTTCTCGTCGCGATTTGGTTCGAAGGCCCACAACAGCACGCGCAGCATGTTGATGCCCGATTGCTTCTCGTCCTGATCCAAAAACTGACCCTGGGCCATGCGATAGCCGATATCTTCCTTCCAGCTCTTGGCCGCGCCCTCGCTTTCAGGACTCTCGCCAAAGAAATTGACCTTGTGGGCTTCCTCCGGCTTTCCCAACAGCTTGAGTAATTGGTGACGTAGCAAGCCTGTCTCAACTTGCGGGAACTCGCTTTTCTCTTCGCCCACGTGCGGGGCCAGCTCATCCAGCAGTGCAAGAGCATCGTGGTACTTCCCCAACTGCTTGAAGCACTTACACACCTCGAAGTATTGATGCTGGGTCTTCGGGCTCGATTCGATGGTCTCATCCAAGCCAGCCAACGCCTGGCGATACTCTTCGACCGGATCGTAGACATCGCCAATGGCTAGCCAGTATTGCTGCAATTGAAGCGGATCATGTGTCCATAAACGAGAGAACGTGGGCATGTCGACCAGCAGGTTCTTCAACCGCTTCCACTTCTTGGCCGACATCCATTGCCACGGAAGTTCGTCTATTTGGCGGGCGGCAAACTCCGGATGCTTGGCGAAGTAGTGGCCCAGTCGCATGTGTCCCGAAATCCGGGCGGCGTCATCGCCCAGGTACCGCGCGTGTACGGCCCGGCGAAGGTGGTCGTGAAAGAAGGAAAGCAGGCCCGAACGCCGAGTTAAACTCGACTCCATCGCCAAGTAGAGCGGAGTCCATTTTGCATGCGGCAACGCCTGGCCGTTTTCGGCAAGCACGTCTAGCAATTCCCTCTCCGACAGCCCACGTCGCGCGGCCGACAACGCACTTAGGCTTTCGCGGACTAATGGCTCGCCAAAATCCTCCTCCCAACGAGTCAGCACCAGTGCATACAAATGCTCGACGTCCGGCGCTTCCAGATAGTGTGCGATTCGCTCTTCGAGCCGCCCATGGTCGCCAAACTGCCGCAGTTCATCCAGCATCGCTCGCAGGAACAGCGGGTTACAGCATTGACTCGCGGCGGCGATCTTCTCCACACGCCCAGAACTCAGCCGTCGACGAGACTGCGCCAAGAACTCGCGAATCAATTCTTCGCGCTCGGCAATCGATAACGGCTCCACTCGCAATTCCGACCAGTGGCGCTGGCGAGTGGCTTTCAAGCTTCGTCCCGGCAACGTCGACAAAATGAGCCGACAGTTTTCGGGAAGCACGTCCGGTAACCAGTTCAAGTCTCGGGCGTTGTCGTGATCCTCCAATTGATCGAGCGCGTCAATCACAAGTATCACCCGTCCTTGACTCGCGGCCGACTCTAACCACTGGGGAAACGCTCGTCGAATCTGCTCCTGAGCTGCCGGAACCGACTCTGAAATATTGAACCGCCGTTTCATCTCCAACATCATGCGTTGCAGCATTTGCGCGCAGTTCGTGCTGTTCGGCGCGCCTCCAATGAAATGAACCAGCGAGAATTCCTGAGCTTGTTGTTGCTGGCGTCGCAGAAACCAATTCGCCAGCAACGCGGACTTCCCGGCACCTGAATCACCTGTAATGACCAAAGGCGGGCCAGCGGATGCCATATGTTCATCCAACCGCTGCATTGATTGCTGTCCGCCGATATATACCGATGTGCGACTTCGCGCGAACACGAGATGCTCGCGCGTTTGTAGCTCAAGGGAATCTGGCTGGTCGTCGGCGGGAAAACGCTCGTCGACGACGCGGGTCAAATCCTCAAGAATCCAGCCTCCCAGTTCCTCGACGCCGCCATAGTTTTCTCGAAGTTGAATGCCCGCGCTATTAGTGGCCGCCAGGCGAAGCTGCCGCTTGAGCGACTGAAGGCGCTCCGCCGACTGGGGCGACTCGCATTCAAAGTTGGCCCGGTCCGAATTGTTGGGAAGGCGATCCAAATACGCTGGATCACGAAAGTAGATGCAGGCCGCCGGATCTTGCTGACGGAGAACACCGTGCATGAACTCCAGTTCCGTTACGGAACTCGACGGATGTTTCGCCAGCCACGACTCTCTTTCCAGTAGGTCTGGGGGAATCTGATCGGGTCGCGGAACCCAACCATACCGCTCGCCTAGCAGTCCAATAAAAAACGGGCGGCAGAATTCAATTTCCCGAAGGCACAATGGCAGTACTTGTCCTTCGGCGGCTTCTTCATCGGTAATCCCCCATCGCAGGTCGACCTCGCCCCAGCTCACACCGCGCGACTCGCACAACTTTCGCAGCCGCGGAAACACAAACTTGACCAGATAATCGCGGTCCTCTTGCATATCGCGAAACGTGGAAGACACAAACACGCGGATGATTCGTTCTTGCTGGTGGGATTCTTGGTACATCATTGCTGTTTGTGTTGGTTTACCCCGCTTCGTCATTAGCGCACACGAACCCCCGGAAAGAAAGAGGACTGAAGTAGACGTAGGTCGGACCAATCGAAGCGCCGTTCCGGCACCGAAGCGCCGTTCAGCAGTGTAGTGTTCACACGTCTCGCCTCCCATCGCCGGAGTTGCGTCGCTACGCTCCTTGAGCCGGCCCATTGACTGCGTGGCCCTCGACGCGACTGGGAAGGATTGGACTTCATCTGGTTCCGCCGTTTAAAATCGAACCGTTGAAGAATGCTCGAGCCAACGACATCCGCGGCTCACTCGAAATCGAAACAGCTTTAAATTCTGACCCAGTGTTCAAAGCCTGAAATCCAGCGGTTGGGTTCGGACTTCGGGGCGGCCCCTGCCGCTTCAGATTACTGGGCAGTGAAATATCAGGAGCGCCCCATGCATCGAACCCGCATCCTACTGTTCCTCATCATGGCTTGGATGCTACCTGCCTCGGCCCGCCTTGCGGCGCAGGGTCAGCCGGACCGCCGCTTCAAACGGTGGGATAAAAATGAGGATGGCAAGCTATCTCGGGAAGAATTGCCGGAAGCACTTCAGCGGAACTTCGCGCGCGTTGATTCCGACAAGAACGGTTTTATCTCGCTGGCCGAACATACGAAGTTCCTCGCCCGTGGCGGCCGACGGGGCAACCAGCAAGCCAATCGACCGCGTTTCAATGCTGACTTGGTCACCATGCATGCCGATTTGCCGTATGCGGGCACCGAGAACCCGCGTCAGCGATTGGATCTGCTGCTGCCAAAGAAACCAGCCGGCACGAAGCCGCTGCCGATGCTTGCCTTCGTCCATGGTGGAGGCTGGCGCAATGGCGACAAGAGCCGCGGGATCGGACAAGTTGCCCGCTTTGCCGAGTCAGGCCGCTTTGCCGCAGCGTCGATTGGGTACCGGTTGAGCGGTGAAGCGAAATGGCCCGCTCAGATTCACGATTGCAAAGCGGCCATTCGCTGGCTGAAAGCGCACGCCAAAGAGTACGGATTCGACCCCGAGCGCATCTGTGTTTTTGGAACGTCGGCGGGCGGGCATTTGGTCGCCATGCTCGGCGTTTCCGGCGACGTTGCAAAGCTGGAAGGTGAACTTGGGGCGCACGGCGATCAGTCAAGCCGCGTCGCGGCGGTGATTGACTTTTTTGGTCCGACGAGTTTCCTGACAATGAACGACTTTCCCAGCCGCATCGATCACAATGCCAAGAACTCGCCCGAAAGCCTGCTCATCGGCGGTCCAGTTCAAGAGCGGAAGGAACAATCGTTGGCCGCGGCACCGGTCAGTTATGTCTCGGCGGATGATGCACCGGTCTTGATCATGCACGGAACCAAGGACCCGTTGGTGCCGTTTGATCAATCGACTACGTTCCATGCCGCTCTGACGAAAGCGAAAGTGGCGGCGGTGCTGGTGCCAGTGACCGATGGCGAGCACGGATTTCGGGGTGCCGCGATTAACGAGCGCGTGGATCGCTTCCTTGAAAAATACCTGTTCGGCAAGGATGTGGATATTTCCAGCGAGCCGATTCAAAAACCTTGATGATTGTCGTGGTTCGCTCCGCGAACCAAACGTTTTGATCGCGGAGCGAGCAACGACAATCAGGCCAGCACCTCTTCCGCCGCGTACCGTGATGGTAGCCCGGTTTGACGCCACCACCGGCGCGTCTCACAACCTAGATAGCTCGTGTCCAAGGGCCATCGAGAGCATGAACTCAAAGGAAGAAAGTACCCTTGGTCGGCTTAGCGGAAAGTATACTTCGGCCACACCTTCAGCAGCTTGATGAACGGTGGGTTCGTTGGGTGGATCGATGCCGAACCCGCTCAGACCCCAAGTTTTCCCGAGAGACGGTGACGCCTTGAAGTTCAAATATCGAAGCTTGACTTGGGCATCTTCAATAGGTGTGTAGGTGCAGACGAGCCCCGATGTGGACTTCGCTCCATTGGGACAACGCATGGCCCAGAAACTCGTTTTCGGTTCGATTTGCTTCCAGTGCGGCAGGCTTCGGGGAAACGCGACTTTAGTACGCGGACGGTCCATTCGCCTGAAGAACTCCAACAGATATCCTCTGTCGATGGCAGCTAGAATCATGCGAGGCCGAGGGCGAGCAATCAACAGCATGAAGTTCTCTCGTTCGCTAACCGGCATTGTGAATCGTGCGACGTCGTGGCCGGCGAGAGTCTCAGTTTCGTCGGCTGCGGCCAGCACTGATCTCATGAACGAATCGCCTGCGTGGCCTAGGTCTTCCTCGAACAGCAACAGATGACAACCTTGATAGAGAGTGATGGCACAAGAGATGGTGGGCACCATGCGAAATCGGCCACTTCCCTTGATAGCCAAGGCCACTCGCCGGCCCACCAACGTTTCGGCGTGTTTGCCTACCAGATTCAACGCAGACGTCATGTGGCAGAGAATCTGATGCACCTGTTTGGGAGAATGCTTGGGCGGGGCGTCGTCCGACCACATCGAAACCAATTGCTTAGCGCTCAAGAGTTCGAATGGACCTTGGCCAACGATCAATGATTCAGTTTCGATTGGAAACCAGCTCAAAATCTCGTCGACTTCTCGCGAGACGTCCGGGCAGCAGGAATCGCTCTGCATTTTATTCTTCCGTCTTGGTTCGCTCCGCGAACCAAACGTTTTGATCGCGGAGCGATCAACGACAATCAGGCCAACCTCTTGGAACACCGGCGCGCCTTACAACCTAGATAGCTACTCTGTGCCCGAGCGTAAAATAAAGCATGAATTCAAACGAAGAAAGTACATTGGGCCGGCTTAGCGGAAGATATACTTCGGCCACACCTCCCGCAGCTTGATGAACAGTGGGTTCGATGGGTGGATCGATGCGGAACCCGCTCAGGCTCCAAGTTTTCCCGAGAGACGGTGACGCCTTGCATTCCAAGAATCGAAGCTTGACTTGGGCATCTTCGTTTGGTGTGTAGGTGCAGACGAAGCCCGATGTGGACTTCGCTCCGTTGGGACGACGCATGGCCCAGAAACCCGCGTTCGGTTCGATCTGTTTCCAGTGCGGTAGGCTTTTGGGAAAAGCGACTTCAGTAGGTCGATGTTCCATCCGTCTGAAAAACTCCGATAGATAATCCCTGTCGGTAGCAGCTAAAATCATGCGTGGCCGAGGGCGGGCAATCAACAGCATGAAGTTGTCTCGCTCGTTCACCGGCACTGTGAATCGTGCGACTTTGTGGCCAGCGAGCGTCTCAGTTTCGTCGGCGGCGGCCAGCACGGACCTCATGAACGAATCGCCTGCTCGGCCTAGGTCTTCCTCGAACAGCAACAGATGACAACCTTGATAGAGAGTGACTGCACAGGGGCCCTTGGGCACCATGCGAAATCGACCACTTCCTTCAATGGCCAAGGCCACTCGCCGGCCGGCCAACGCTGTGGCATGTTTGCCTTTTCCTAGATTCAACGCAGCCGTCATGTGACAGAGAATCTGATGCACTTGTTTGGGGGAGTATTTTGGCGGGGCGTCTTCCGACGACATCTTGGCCAATTGCTTGGCGCTCAAGAGATCGAATGGACCTTGGCCAACGATCAATGTTTCGGTTTCGATTGGAAACCAACTCAAGATCTCGTCGACCTCTTGAGAGAGGGTGAATTCCTTGCGTTTGATTTCAGATGTGTCTTGCGCTTCAAGCGGCAGGTCTCGCAAGATGAACATCAGTCCGATACACAAGATGCTCGGGCGGAAGAGCGCACGCTGCATTTGATTTCTCCATTGTGGTTCGCTCCGCGAACCAAACGTTTTGATCGCGGAGCGAGCAACGACAATCAGGCCAAGACCTCTTGGACCACCTCGCCGTAGACATCGGTCAGCCGAAAATCGCGGCCGGCGTAGCGATAGGTTAGCTTGGTGTGATCGAGGCCGAGAATGTGCAGCAACGTCGCGTGCAGGTCGTGCATGTGGACCTTGTCTTCCATCGCGTAGTATCCGTAGTCGTCGGTCGCTCCGTGATGGTAGCCCGATTTGACGCCGCCGCCCGCCAGCCACATCGTGAACCCCTGGGGATTGTGATCGCGGCCATTGCTGCCTTGCACGATCGGCGTGCGGCCAAATTCGCCGCCCCAGACGACCAAGGTATCTTCCAGCATTCCCCGTTGCTTTAAGTCGGTAAGCAGCCCGGCAATGGGCAGGTCAACCGCTTTGGCGTTGTTGGTGTGGCCGCTGAACAGGTTGCCGTGCTGATCCCAGCCATTCTGCTTGAAGGAAACTTGAATGTACCGCACGCCTGCTTCGGCAAAGCGGCGGGCCAGCAAACACTCGCGGCCAAAATTGTCGGTCGACGCTTCGCCGATGCCGTATAGTTTCAGAGTCTGTTCAGACTCGCTGGAAAAGTCCATCACTTGCGGGGCCGCCGATTGCATGCGGAAAGCCAATTCAAACGACTCGATGACGCCTTCCAGTTGCTCGTCTTGTTGGGCGCGCAGCAGATGGTCGCGGTTCATCGCCTGCAGCAAGTCGAGCTGTTTTCGCTGACGATCGCGAGTCACGCCGCGCGGATCGAGATGCGCGATGCTGGCGTCCTTGGCCTGCATGCCCGAATGTCCGATCGCGGTGGCTTGATAAGCGGCGGGTAGAAACGCCGATCCATAGTTGCGGGGCCCGCCATGCCCACGGGGCGGCGTAATCGAAATGAACGCCGGCAGGTCGTCGTTTTCCGTTCCCAATCCATAAGAAACCCAAGCACCCACCGAGGGGCGCACAAGGCTGTCCGTGCCGGTGTGCAGCATCGAAACGGCCTGCCCGTGCGAAACGCCGTTGGTGTGCAGCGAATGGATCATGCACAGGTCGTCAATGTGCTGGGCTACATTCGGAAACAGTTCGCTGGCCCAATGCCCACCCTGACCGTGCTGGCGAAATTTCCAAGGCGATCCCAGCATCCGCAGCGTTTTGGCGTCGATATTGGGCCCGGGCTCGAATGGCAAATCCTTGCCGTCGTCTTTCTGCAGTTGCGGCTTATAGTCGAAAGTATCCACGTGCGACGGTCCGCCGTGCATGAACAGAAAGATCACCCGCCGGGCGCGAGGCCGATGGTGCGACAGCTTCGCGCCAGAGGGACTGCTCGCGGCGCTAGTTTGTTCGGTACAAAATCCCGCCAGTGCCAGCGAGGCGAAACCGCAACCCGCATCGCGCAGCATTTGTCGGCGGGAAACTGATTGCCATTGAGGAAACCGCTGAGACATGATCGCATCACCTGGGTATCTGTGTCGGGCTCAATCAACAAAGCGAAACTCGGTCGAGGCCAACAGGGCGTGACAGAAACTAGACCACGCTTGTCGGTCCGTGGGTGGCTGGTCCTGACTGTCGTTCTCTTCTGGATTTTCAAAACTCTCAATGTAGCCGAGTACTCGCTTCCGCTCGGCATCATTGGGAAGCCGTCCGAGCGTGATTTCATAGATCACATGCAGCCGCTCGTCGTTAGTCAGTTCTTCCTTTTCCAGCACTCGCTCCGACAAGCGGCGGGCGTGATCGGCGACGAATGCACTGTTCATCATCATCAGCGCTTGTGAAGGGACGGTCGTGACCGAGCGTGCGCCGACTACCACATCGGGATCGGCGAAGTCAAACACGGTCAGCATCTCGGGCAGGTCGTTGCGGACCAGCGGCAGATAGACGCTACGCCGCACGAGCCTATCAATCGACATTTGTCCGGTCTTGTCCTTAAGGTTGTTGGCGATCGCCTGTTCGCCCAAATGCGCGACGGACGAGCCGGCCGGCGCTCGGTCCAGCGCGCCGCTGGCGCTCAGAATCGCGTCGCGCAATGACTCGGCGGTCAGCCGTCGCCGATTGTGCCGCCACAGCAGGCGGTTTTGCGGATCAAGTGCCATGCCTTTGTCGGAATGGCCCGTGCCGAGGCGATAAACACGGCTTAGCACAATCCGGCGAATCGTCTTTTTAATCGACCAACCATCCTTGAGAAACCGGCTTGCCAAGTAATCCAACAGTTCGGGATGTGATGGCAGGTCGCCTTGGTGGCCGAAATTGTCGACCGACCGGACGAGCCCCACGCCGAACAGATGATGCCAGATGCGATTGACCATCACGCGGGCGGTCAGCGGATTGTCGCGACTGGCGATCCAATGGGCCATCTGCAACCGGCCGCTTTGCCCGCCGCCCACATCAGGTTGGCTGGGCGAACTGAGTACCGTCAGGTAGCCGCGTGGGATCGTCTCGCCGTGATTGTGCGGCTCGCCACGGATACGAATGGGACAGTCGGCCAGTTCATCACGGTCGGCCGGTGCCATCGCCATGGGAGCGGCGGGCGGCACCTTTTTCTTCAGCTCCGCGACTTGCTGTTGCAGTTGCTTGACCGCTTTGGTCTTTTCAGCCAGGTCTTTGGACTTGGCCGGCCCTTTCGCTTTCTTGCTGCCTTTGTCCTTGAGCAACTCGACGGGAATGAACTGCACCGCGTCGGCGATCACGTAGTCGGTCGTCCCCTCGGTCGAGAACGTAACCGAACCGGCGATACCCGCCTCGAAGCGAAACTGCCCCAGGGAATGGAACAGGCCGTCAATCTTGGGTGCCTGTACTTGATTCACATGCAACGACGCTTCGCCATCGGCATGGGTCACGGTAATCGGTACGTTGCTTTCGCGGCCATTGCCCCCGGTATACGAAATCCGCACTTCGTAATTGCCGGCCCGGGGAAGATCGGGCGTGAAGCGGATTGACTTCTTGCCTTTGTCTTGCTTGTTGTCGTGAACATACCCCGCGCCGACATAACGAGCAACAAAGGTTGACTTCTTCCAAGCGCCGACCTGCGTGGCTGCCACATCGTCGACGACGATCCCGGGCAGGCTATCGGCACTGAATATGGTTTGCTTTTTGAGGCCGTCCAGCGCGGACTTCGCGGCGGCCAATTGCTTGTTGAGTTGTTCCAGCCGTTTTCCGTGGGCGGCAAGTTGTTTGGCGTGCTCGGGCGAAATTGGTAACGGCTGCTCGATCCAACCGGACACATTCACGTTGTTCATGCGAATGCCTTGCACCGTGGTCGTGCTGCGTAAGATGCCGGCCAAGGCGTAGTAGTCGCGCGTGGGAATCGGATCGAACTTGTGGTCGTGACAACGGGCACATCCAAGTGTGAGACCCAGGAAAGATCGGCCGATCGTGCTGAGTTGCTCGTCGACCACGTCCATGTACAGTTTTTCTTTGTCACGTTCGCTGAGCATCTTGGGACCGACGATCAGAAAACCGCTGGCGACCAGTTGTTCGGCGCGTTGAGCGTCGTTTTCAAACGGCATCAGATCGCCCGCCAGTTGCTCGACAATGAACCGATCGAACGGCTTATCGTTATTGAAAGCATCGATGACATAATCGCGATATCGCCAGGCATTGTGAAACGTCAGATTAATGTCGCCGCCATTCGAATCGGCGTAGCGGGCGATGTCGAGCCAATGTCGGCCCCACTGTTCACCAAAGTGCCGCGATGCCATTAACCGATCGACGACCCTTTCCAGTGCCTTGTCCGATTGGTCATCCAGAAATTGACGAATCTCTTCCGGCGTTGGCGGCAGACCGGTCAAGTCAAAGGTGATCCGTCGCAACAAGGTCCGTCGATCGGCGTCGGCGGCGGGTGTGAGATTATTCTGTTCGAGTTTGGTTAATACAAACTTGTCAATCTCACTGCGAGGCCATTGCCCGTTTTTCACATTCGGCGTCGCGGGTTCACGCGGAGGTTGAAAAGCCCAAAACTTTCGCGCCTTGTCGAAATCGATTTCGGACTTTTCCGCCAAGGCTGCTTTGCCGTCGCGTGGGTCCGGCGCGCCGAGCTTGATCCATTTTTCGAAGTCGGCAATCACGCGATCCGAGAGCCGGCGTTTCGGTGGCATTTCAAAATCATCGTAACGGAGGGCGCTAACGAGCAGGCTCTCGCCAACGTCACCGGGAACGACCGCCGCTCCCGAATCGCCCCCTGTGCGAGATCCCGCGCGGGTATCAAGCAACAAGCCGCCACGAAGCGTCTTCGACTCGCTCGAATGACACTCATAGCAATGTGCAATGAGCACCGGACGGATGCTCTTTTCAAACAGTTCAAGGCCTCGTTTCTTGCTGGCGGCATCATCCTTCTCCACGTCGGCGGCAAGCAAATTCCGTTGCGCTAGGTTCGGCAGGCAGCAGACCAGCGACAGACCAACAACGGTCGAGCAAACGAGTCGCACGTACTGGTTAAGTCGACGGGACATGAGTACCTAGGCGTAAGCAATAACGAGGGGAAAGGCCATCAGATGGGTGGTAGGTAATATGCTACTTGATAGCCCGTGATCTCGAAAGTCACAGGTCGCACCTCTCGCTGCAATCGCACGGTTTTGCTGGAGTTAAGCGAAGCCTTCCACACCAAACATCATTTCTTGGCGATGGGCTCGTCGCGTTCGCCCCGTCCGCTAACGGGCATCATCGACCAAGCCAACGCCAGCAGGGTGCCGGTCAGCATGCAGCCGAATGTGTAGATTGCCGGGGCGATGGCGGCTTGATCCGAAAACAGACGAATGGCCAGGGCCGTGCCGACTCCGGCGTTTTGCATGCCGACTTCCAACGTCAGTGCTCGGCGCATCCCTTCCGGCAATCGTACTGCCAGGCCGCCAAAGTAGCCAATTGCATAGCCCGCGATGTTCACCAACAGCAACGCCCGCAACAGTCCCAGTTGAAAGTCGCCCAGCGGCCCGCGAGTTCGCCCCACGACCACGGCAATGATCAAGAGGATGGCCACGTTCGCCGTGATGGTTCCGAATCTCTTGAAGTGCTTTTCAAGAGCCGGGAAAATCCGGGCGATCGAATAGCCGACCATGACGGGCAATACCACCGTCACGAGCATGAACAGGCTGGAATCAACCAGCATCGCGGGGGTTACTTTGTCATCCCCGGACAACGTCGCCCACAAGGCAAACGGCACGGCCAACGGCGAAAGCAAAGTGGCGCTCGTCGTGAGGCTCACCGAGTAGCTGGTGTTCCCGCCGGCGTTCATGGTCAGCACGTTCGAGGCCATCGCGCCGGGCACGCAACCGACGATAATCACGCCGACCAATTGATCGCCACTGAATCCCCACATTTTCGCGACCAAATACGCCAGCAACGGCATCGACGTGTATTGAATCAGCGTGCCCACCAAGACCATCGGCCACCGCTGAATCACTTGTCGAATCTCGTCGCGAGGCAACAACAGCCCGACCGCCAACATCGTGACGGCGATGGCGATGTACAAGTAGTTGTCGGTAAACACCTCGGGGTCAAACGGATCGATCCGGCCCGGAAACCACTTGGTCCACATTAGCGCCAACCACGACGTCAGCACCAGCCACAACAAAAGAGTGCGCTGAAACCAAAGGATCGCCAAGTCGACGAATGCAAGCGGCTGGGGCGAGCGTTTTTTTGACATCGCTGACGAATCGGGCGGCGCGGAAGGTATCGAGAGTCTTGGTTGCTAAGCGGAACCAGTGAAGAAGATTACAACAGGAAACAAGTTCCGACGAAAGACGCCCCGCAACCTGGACCATGAAAACCACCGGTTGTTCACGAAAACCGGGCAAAATGGCGTTTGACCGTAGCTTGACCGTGCGGACTGAGGTATCCTCGGATTCCGTGAAAAGTGCAATTTCGTAATCGATTATCATCCAAGGATTCCTCATGATTGGCCGTTGGTTTTCGTTGTCGTTCATCTTTTCGATGGTCGTGTTCGTGTCCCAGCAGAACGCCGCCGAACTGGTCCGGCTGACTCCCAAGACTTGGGACAAGCATATCCCTCAGGGAAAAGAGGTCGACGCAATCCATGGCGACTATGTGCTGCGCAATGGCGAGATTGTCTGCGTAGTCGCCCAACCGCTCAACACGCGAAATGCCAACATGACGGTTCGCGGCGTGGGCGGGATGATCATTGATCTCACTCGCCGCAATCGCCAAAGCGATCAACTGAGCGCGTTCTATGCCGGCGGCTCGCTCGACAAGTTTACTTCGCCCAAAAAAACTACCTTGTTCGCGGATCAGCGCAAGTCGGCGGCATCCGGCGTGAAGATAACCAACAAATCGGTCTCGGTTCAATTTGATTCGACGATCGACCCGGCGCTGAGCAAGAGTGTCAAATACACGCTCGCCGACGGGCAGCCGTATATCATCGTCGAGTCGACTTACAAGCTGTCCGACGAATCCAAGCCGGTCACGATCCCATTGCGCGACGCGATGCGGGCCGACCGGACGTTCGCCTTTGGCACCGATGCGAAGATCAACCTTTATTGGGCGTATGACGAGTGGTTTCGGCAAGCTTATGGCATTGTCGTCGAAGGCTACGAGATTCGCCGTTCGGGCGGTCGCGGCGTGGTCCTTGATTACGTGAAGGAGGGCGAGAAAGAGGTCGAGTTAAAACCGGGTGAGACATTCACAATCAAGCGGAGCCTATTCCCCGGCGACGATCTGCTGCACGTTCGCGCGGTTGCCAATCAGATCGCCGGAGTGGCCGCGGAACCGGTTTCCCTATTGGTTCGTGATCCGGCGGGCGCGGTCAAGAATGCCAAGGTCACCGTGGCGGTCGACAAGAAGACTTATGCTTCGGGCCGCACTCCCGCCGATGGGAAATTGGCATTCGAATTGCCGCACGGAAAATATCAACTCACGGTCGAAGCTTTGGGCCGGCCGGCCAAGACGTTTGCCTTGGACACCAGCCATGCGGGCAAGCTAGATATAGAACTGGATGCGTGCGGCTACGTTGTCGGAGCGATTACGGATGAAAAAGGCGGCCCCATTCCGTGCAAGGTTGCCTTTCACGGCATCGATGGCACCGAATCGCCCTTCTACGGCCCCGACAGCGCGGCGGGCGGGGTGCAAAACGTCTACTACACGCACAACGGCAAGTTTCGCGAAGAAATCGGACCGGGCAAGTACGAGGTGATTATCAGCCGCGGACCGGAATACGACGCCGTGACACAAACGATTTCGGTCCAGGCGGGCCAGGACACCAAGATTGCCGCACGGCTTGAGCGAGTCGTCGACACCGCCGGTTGGATCAGCACCGAATACCACAGCCACTCCAGCCCCTCGGGCGACAACTCGGGCAGCCAGTTTGGCCGTGTTCTGAATTTGCTATGCGAACATCTCGAGTTCGCGCCTTGCACCGAACACAATCGAATCGACACCTATACGCCACACCTGAAGCGATTGGGCAGCGAGCATCTCATGGCGACTTGCACCGGGATGGAACTGACCGGCCAACCGCTGCCGGCCAACCATCAAAATGCATTCCCACTCATCCATAAGCCCAGAACACAAGACGGCGGCGGGCCAGTGACCGATCTCAACCCCGAAGTGCAGATCGAGCGGCTGGCCATGTGGGACAACAAAAGCGACAAGCTGGTGCAGGGCAACCATCCGAACATCCATCAGATTTTGGGCGACAAGGACACGGATGGCAAACCGGACGCCGGCTTTCGCAAGATGCTCGGTTTCATGGACGTGATCGAAGTCCATCCGCCCGCCGAAATTCTGGTCGCCGCCGATGACGAAGGCTTCAAAACGAAACGCAATCCGATGTTTCAATGGATGCAACTGTTGAATCTGGGGTATCGTATCACCGGCGTGGTCAACACCGACGCTCATTACAACTATCACGGTTCGGGTTGGCTGCGCAACTACGTCAAGAGTACCACCGACGATCCAGCCAAGGTCAAGACCATGGATATGGTTCACACTTCCGAACGGGGAAACGTCGTCATGACCACGGGACCGTTCATGGAAGTGTCGCTCAGATCGCTCGATTCCGACAAAAAGGACAAACCGCCAACCAGTCCCGGCGACGACGCCGTGGCGAAGGGTGGCAAGGTCGAATTATCGATTCGCGTTCAGTGTTCCAATTGGCTGGACGTGAACCGAGTGCAGGTGTTCGTCAACGGCCGCGCGTCAAAACATAACCTGACCCGTCGCACCACGCCCGACAAATTCAACAACGGAGTCGTGAAATTCGATCAAAAGCTGACGATTGAGCTGGAAAAGGACGCTCACGTAATCGTCGCCGCGGCAGGTGAAGGCTTGGAACTGGGCCGCGTCATGGGCCCCCGATTCGGTAAGCAAATGCCGATCGCGGTCTCCAACCCGATCTTCGTCGATGTTGACGGTGGCGGCTTCAAGCCGAACGAAGACGACCTGGGCATGCCGCTGCCGCTACAATAACGGCACCGTAAGTTTTGGTGATATTCGGATTGGTCGCGTCGTGTTATGGTGAATGAAATCGGTCCCTGCAAGAACCAATAAGGAGTCCATCCATGAAATCCACCTTTGTTCCTTTCGTGATGCTGTTAGTTGTTTTGAGTGGCGGACAATTGTTAGCGGACGATACCGCCAAGCCGGACGACGAACAGCAGGCGCGATTTAAAAAGTTCGAGGAAATGCTGTCCGGCGTCAAGCTGGTCGGCAGTTTCACCGTCGTGGGCAACAAAGACGATTCGCTGCGCAAGGAAGCGTATGTTATCGAAAAAGTGGAAAAGGCCGAGAAGGGCGACTACTGGGTATTCCATTACAAATATGGCAACAACGTACTCATCCCCTTGCCGCTGGAAGTCAAGTGGATCGACGACACCCCCATGATCACGCTCACCGATCTCAGAATCCTAGGTCAGGGCCCCTACGGCGCGCGGGTCGTGTTTCACGACAACATGTACGCCGGCACGTGGTCGCACGGCAAAGTCGGCGGACACTTTTTCGGCACCATCGAAAAGTTGGAAAAAGAAGACAGCAAAAAAGAGTAGATGACATACGGCGAATTCCCTGGTCTCTTTTGGGTGGGGGAGTAGCAGGCTGGTCCGCGAAGTTGCGGCGAGGGATGACGTTCGACCGTAGCCGAGTAAGCGGCTAGGCCTTTGCCGCTCGGCAGAGTTCTTTTGGCTGAAGGCCATGCTCACCATAGCCTAGGGCAACGCCCTAGGAATCGATGCACCCAACCTGATTGTTTGGCTGAAGGCCATAGTCACTCCTGGATTGTCGTCACACCGTGCCAAGGCCCAGCGTGGCGGATGACCCGTCAATCCCAAACGTAGCCTTCGTCGTATTCGATGCCGTAACGTTTCAGAAAGGACCGAAACTCTTCTTGGTAAGTCTTCTTTCGATGATGCTCCTCTTGGTTGCGGATGTAAGTTTCCACATCATTGCGATGGGTTGGGCTAACGGAAAACATGCCATAGCCTCTCTGCCAATAGAAGTCGGCGAACGTCGGGCCGAGCGTTTTCACGAATTTCGAGGATTCGCGCTTCATCAGTTCAACGAATTCGACAGGTGCATGTATCTTTCCCATATCAAACAGAATGTGGACATGGTCGGCGACTCCGCCAACGATTACGAACTGAGAATCCAGATCGCGTATCGCGGTCGCGAGATAGCTGTGGACTCTTGGCCGGATCTGATCGTCTAAGAACGGCTCGCGGTTCTTCGTACTGAAGATCAAATGAGCGTATAGTTTCGTAAGGGATTGCGGCATCGGTGATTTTCCAGTTGCAGCAGACGCATTGAGGTGAATATGGCCTTCAGCCAAACGACGAAGGCTTGGCCAACCGTTCCTAGGGCGTTGCCCTAGGCTACGGTGAACATGGCCGTTGGCCAACCTTGCTGGCGGCCGCTTTGTTGGAGTGATTCATCTGCGTTGTCCGCGTCGTCGGCAAAGCTCAATCAGCGCGAATCTGCCCAACCGGACTATCGCGAAACCCTATGCGACAGGCTTTTGCTTTGACCGTCGCGCCCCCTGGCACGGGAACCGCCGTGGTGTAGAGCTTCCAGGGCCCGTCGTTGATCGCATAGGCAATCGATGCACCAGGTGTTTCGCATTGCATCTTGACCGACGATTTCTTCCCTTTGGCCTCCCGGGTCAGCGTCGGCTTGGCCGCTTGCTCATACTTGCCGGTCGGCCGCATGCGGTGCATCAGAACTGGTTCGGGGACCAGTCCCAGATCGCCGATTGCTACTTGCCAGTCTTCCATCGCGGTTCGCATGGCGACAAGTTGCTTGGCATATTTTGGATCGCCGGCCAAGTTGTTGACTTCGTGCGGATCGTTCCGCACGTCGTACAGCTCTTCGATCGGCTTGGGCACTTGGAACCAGTTCTTTTGTGGGCCTTTTAATTTGCCTGCGGCGTTGAGCCGCCGCCAGTCTTGCATGGCGGGCATCTTGTCCATGTAGTCGATGCCTTGGGCGTACGGTTTTTCCGGTTCAAAATTTCGCAGGTACTTGAAACGCCGATCGCGGACGCCGCGCATCAGTTCATAAGCCTCGTCCATGCGGTCGCGATGAAAGAACAGGTATTCTGGCTCGGGCTGTTGGCGGTCCCCGATCAATACGCGGCCGTGAAAATGTTCCGGCACCTTGACGCCGGCCACGGCCAGCATCGTGGCGGGAAGATCGAGCAACGTCACCAAGTCTTCGCGCACCGAGGATGGCTTCAAGTGCTTTGGCCAGCGCATGATCAGCGGGACATGGGTGCCCGAATCATAAATCCAGCGCTTGCCGCGCGGCATTCCTTGTCCGTGATCGCCCCAAAAGACGACCAGCGTATTGTCCGCCAAGCCGTCGGCTTCGAGCCGTTTGAGGATCTCTCCCGCTTGCCGGTCCATCTCGGAAATGTTGTCGCTGTACCAGGCCCAGTTGCGTCGCGCCGCTTCCGTGTTGGGAAGGTAGGGCGGCAAGAACTTGCCCGCTTCATCCACGTCGTGAATCTGATCGGGCTTTAGTTTTTTGAGAATCTGCGCGTGCCGCTGCTCGCCGTGCCGGATTTGGCTTTCGTGCGAGATCGTCAGATTGACCACGCTGAAAAAGGGCTGGCCTTCGGCGCGGCCCCGCCAATCGTCGTGCTTGTTGCCTTGACGGTCCCAAGCGGTCAGCGGCGGTTCAAATTGATAGTCGGTTTTCGAGCGGTTCGTGCAATAGTAGCCGGCGGTCCGCAAGTACTCGGTAAAACATTTGACGTGCGGCGGCGGCACGATCCGCGATCGCATGTGTTGCGAACCGATCGATACCGGGTACATGCCGGTAATCACGCCCGACCGCAACACGGCGCAAACGCCCGCGTGGGTGAACGCGCGATCAAACCGTGCGCCGTCCCGCGCAAGCTGGTCCAAATGCGGAGTGTTCGCGTACTTGTCGCCATAGCAACCCAGGTTCGGGCTGATATCCTCGCAACTGATCCACAGGATGTTCGGCCGCTCGGCGGCGGGCAGGGCTGACCCCAAACCGCAAAACAGACCCAAGATTGCAAATGCGGCTACTCTAAGAACTCGTAGAGTAGTTGCTTTACCAATTGTGGTGCAGCCGTCTCGGCTGCAGAGGGTTGTGGTGCAGCCGTCTCGGCTGCAGAGGGTTGTGGTGCAGCCGTCTCGGCTGCGGAGGGCAGGCGGGACGCCCGCACCACTAGTTGTTCCTCGAAGAGGTCTAAGATTCATATTCACGGTTTCCAATCGGGGTTTATCTTTCGCAGTGCGTTTTGGCTGGCACCTCGCACGTGATAATCGACTCCCTTGCGCCGAAACGCTTTTTCCAAAGCGACCACGGCGGGCTTGCCGGCCGGACCCAGCTTGCCCAAAAACTCGGCGGCCGAGCAGGCCATGCCGCGTTCCGGGTACTCCAGCCGCTCGATCAACAAATCAATGTTGCCGTCGACATGCTCCAAGCGACACAACGCATAAGCGATGGCCATCGCGACGCCGGGGTTTTTCTCGGTGCTTTCAATTGATTGAAGTTTTTTGACCGTCAGTTTCGAGCGAGCGCCGACATCTCCTAAATGGCTGGCGGCCCAATAGCGAACTCCGGCGTTGTCGTCGTTCAGGGATTCAAGCAGTGCGTCGGTGGCAGCCGCGCCGAAGGGCCGCAGCGACTTCACCGCTCGCAGTCGAACGATGTCGTTCGAGCTATCCAGATCGGCGGTCCAGCCGTCCAGTGTGCGGCCGGCGACTTCCGTTTTGTTCGGTGCCGACTTTTCCTCGCCCGTTGATGAATCAGTGAACAGGATTACTGCAAGGCATGGCACCAAACCGAGCCGAAAGGGAATTCGCATCATTCCACCTTTGTTAATCAGGGGCATGCTGGTGATCGCCCACGATTGTCTTTGAAGCGTTGTGTCGTCTTGTTAAGAGCCGTGTAGGACGGACCTCGGAGACCGCGGGTGGCGGTTTCGTTCTGTTCGCGGAGCGAACAACGACTTTCGTGAACCCCTAGTTTAGACCGTTAGATCGGGCGTTCAATCCTCGGACTCGAGATTCGCGGATTTGTTTCGTCAAGCCTCACAGTCCAAGACGATCTTGCCGAACTGTTTTGCGTCGCGCATCCGGGCCAGTGCCTCGTTGCCTTCGGCGAGCGGTACGACTTCGTCGATCGCGGGCACGATCTTGTGTTCGTTGACGAAGCGAATCATTGATTCGAAGTCGGCGGGCGAACCCATCGTGGATCCGATCAGCCGAAGCTGTTTCCAAAACACCTTCGTGAGATCGAGTTTCTTGGCCGGACCGGCCGTCGCTCCATAATTTACCATCCGCCCGCCAGGGGCCGCCAAGTCCACCAATTGGGCGTAGCCGTTGCCGCCCGCGCTATCGATGATCAGATCCATCATGCCATGTTGCGATCGAGCGGCTTTGTGCCAATCTTCGCTCCGATAGTCAAAACCGGCCTTGGCCCCCAAGGCGATCGCCTTGTCAATCTTCTCCGTGGAGGACGACGTGACAAACACCACGGCTCCCGCCGCCACTGCGTACTGCAGGGCGAACGTCGCGACGCCTCCGCCAATGCCGCTGACAAGTACTTTCTCTCCGTGCTGCAATGTGCACTGGGTGAACAGCGCGCGATAAGCGGTCACGCCGGCCAGCGGAAGGGCGGCCGCCTGTTGCCAGTCGAGGTGCTGCGGCTTGCGGTGCAAATATTCGGCCGGCACCGAAACCTGAGTGGCGAACGTGCCGTCATCGGGCATGCCCAGAATGCGAAAGTTGTCGCTGTGTACCGCCGGCCGATCGCCCCAATCCCAACCCGGATTGATAATCACTTCCGCGTCCGACCAACTTGGATCGACGTCACCTCCCAATTTGGCCACCACACCCGCGCCATCCGAACCAAGAATCACGGGCGTGCGAACGCCGGGATACAGGCCTTGCGTAATCCAATAGTCACGACGATTCAGCGCCGCGGCCTTGAGTTGCACCACAACTTCGCCGTCGCCTGGCTGAAGGTCCTCGCGATCTTCCAAGGCGAGCGGCGACTTCAATTCATTCAGCACTAGAGCCTTCAAGGTTCGATCTCCCGTGGTCGACATTTCCAAGCCAAGTTCAACCAATGATTTTCGCTACTTGAAGGCCGCGGTCAATGATCGGGTATTCATGGGGAAGGTGAGTTAATCTCAGGCCAGCCATTTTTTCACAGCCGCGGAACATACACTAAGTACTTGAGAAAAGGCCGAACCGCAGCAAAAGCCCCATGAGCCGCGAAGCGAGTGACTTAGCATGGACGATCTGGGTGATTAGCAGGTGCAGACGCCGGCGAGCCAACAAATACTTCTCCAGACCTGGGCGCGGCAGTTCTTTTGACGAGCCGTTCCGCAGCTACCCAACGTCGCGTCAGAGGATAGAATCAGCATCACGCTTTTGAATAAATCGCTAAAACGATGGAGATGAACCGATGAAATCAGCCGGTCTTTGCGTCTTGTTGCTGACGGTTGCCTACGTGGCCGCGCCCGCCGTCGCCGAAGAAGAATTGCCGCACATTACCACGGGGCCGATTTTGGGCCGGTTGAGCGCTCACGGAATCGGCGTCTGGGCACGGACTTCGCGAGCGGCCAGTTTTCAGGTCCGTTATGGAACGTCGCCTGAAAAGATGGATAAAATCACCGACCCCGTGCCCACACGGCTGGAACATGACAACACGGGCTGGATACACATCACCGGTCTGAAAGCGAAGACGAAGTATTATTACGAACTGGTCATTCCCGGCAGCACAGTGCGGACCGACCGCGGCGGTTCGTTCCGCACACTGCCCGACGGCCAGGAAATGGTCGACAAAGAGCTGAATCCCAAGGGCCTTTACAACTTCAGTTTCGAATTCGCCTGTGGCAACAATCAGAATCTGGGACACAGTATCGGCCCCGCGCTGCCGACCTTCGGCACGATGCTCGACAAGATAGCCGATGACATCGACTTTGCGATTCTTAATGGCGATTGGCTGTATGAGTCGCAGCGCGAATTCAAGCCGTCGCAATGGCTGGCGCAGGTCGACTGTCCGGCGGTTGATGCGCCCAAGGTTGTCCGGGTCGCGCCGACAATAGTCGGCGTATGGGAAAACTACAAACATTATTTCCGCCAGGGAGAAACTCTCACTCGTTGGCATCGCGAAGTGCCGTCGTTCTTCACGTCGGACGACCACGAAATCTTGAACGACATTTGGGGAGCCGGCAGCCCGGGACTTCGCGACCGCCGGGCCGTCTTCCGCGACATCGGCATCCGCGCCTGGTACGACTATCTCGGCTGGAGCAATCCGACGAAGTTCAAGCAACCGATTCATTTCGGCCGCGCCAAGCTGACCGCCGGCAGCGACGTGCTGGTCGACACCGAAGCGGACTTCACCAAGCTTGATCTTGCTCAGCACAATAATCTGCATGTCCATTGGGGAACGAGAACGGCCGGAGTCAACGATAACGCGCTGGACGGCGTGGGCGGCGACCCGAACGCGGGCGTCTATCGAATTGAAAACGTGCTCGACAAGAATCGAGTCAAAGTGTTTCCCGCCGCCAAGAAGGACGGGACTTCGTCTTACTCGATTGGCCGCCGGTCGTACTACCACATGCGGCTCGCCAATTGCGATTTTTTCTTCACTGATACGCGTGGCCAGCGCGAAATGCACGACACGCGCGAGCCCGACAAACCGGGCTTGTCGATGTTGGGAAAGGAACAACGTGAGTGGCTGCTGGGCGGCATGGCAAAGAGCGACGCGGATTTCATCTTCGTTGTGTCGTCGGTCAATTTCATGGTGCCGCACGTTGGCGGCGGCGCGGTGCGTGCTGACAACAAAGACGATGCTTGGACCGTCTTTTTCGACGAACGCGAAAAGCTGATCGACGCCTGGGACAAGCTCGACAAACCGGTCTTCGTGCTGACGGGCGACTTGCACAACAGCTTCGTGATCAAAATCACGGACAATGTTTGGGAGATGGCCTCCGGACCGCACAATTCGAACAATCACTGGGCCAGCGACGAAGGCGACAGGCCCGCCAACGGCAAATTCAAATATGGCCCGCGCGAGGTCGACATTCTGTGGTCCAGCTTCTTTCGCACCGACATCCCTCGCGACCAGCTCAAGGGGCCGGGCTATTGCGTGGTGCAGCTCAATAATGTGTTTAACAATCCAAAAGAAGTGGGCGGCGAGCGGTGGGTCGCTTTTCCGCGTCCGCACGTCATTTTTCAGTACTTCGATGGCTATACCGGCAAGCTGCGTTACGCGCAGTCATTTCAGGCGCACATCGATAAATGACACGTAGTACAATCTTAGTGAGTCAGTGCCTCAGACCAAGAGGCAGTGCCTCAGACCAATGCGAGCTGTCGCTCGGACTTAATGACCCGCTCCCGTTGGTCGCTAAACTTGACTCAACTGCAACAACTTTCATCCATCAAGTAACCTAGTGTTCTGTCACGTCTTAATTTTCGGGTGCCTGGGGTCGAACAGCGTGAGCCCCCAGCGCGAAGACTGGGGGCTCGCTATCGCTCGACCCCAGCCACCCGAATGATCTGGAAATGATCTCGCAACTTACCATTTAGCAGGAGGACTGGACCGTGAGATTCAAATTGCAAACTTGCATCGGCATGTTGGTCATGACCGCAATTGTCTGCCCGAACCCTGTAAAGGCGGAATCGACGGACGACCTCCTCAAGAAGATCGATACCAAGCGAGGTATCGTTGCCCTGCTGGATCTGCCGGGCGATAGCGCGAAACAAGTGGTCGATCTCGCGCGGAAGAGCGAGCTGACGATCTTCTTTCAATCGAACAAGGCCGATCAAGTCGACCAAGTTCGCAAAGCTGCGGACAAGGCAGGATTGCTTGGCGTGCGAATCTTTGCCGACGTCAGTTCCAACGGGTCGATTCCGCTGGGCGACAACGTAGCCGACTGCGTGTGGGTCGCATCTTCCAATGGCGATCGCACGCCCGACCGGGAGTTGTTGCGGGTCCTTCGCCCGCGGGCCAATGCGTTCGTCGGCGATCGCAAGCTCGTCAAGCCGGTTCCGGAGGGCATCGACGAATGGTCGCATCCCTTCCACGGGCCCGATAACAACCCGCAATCGTCCGACCAGCTTGTGCGCGGCGATTTGCGCACGCAGTTTCTTGGCTTTCCCAAATTTAGCCCCATGCCGGAGCAGACGGTGATCGCCGGCGGGCGGATTTACAAAGCGATGGGACACATCGCCCACAAGGCCAACCAAAACGAAATGCTGAACACGTTGCTGTGCATCAACGCCTACAACGGGACGATTCTTTGGCGTCGCCCGAACCCGCCCGGTTTCATGATCCACCGCAACACGATGATCGCCACCGAAGACGCGCTGTACTTGGGCGACCACGAATCGTGCAAGATCATTGACGGCGCGACCGGCAAAATTAGAGAACAGATCACGATTGCCAAGCAGATCACCGACGGCCCGGTCTGGAAGTGGATGGGGATGCGCGGCGATACCCTCTATGCACTGGTGGGCAACCCGGAGATCAAGGTCGACACGCAACGATCCGCTCGGCGCGGACTGGGACATTGGCCGTGGGGCATGTGGAAGGGGCACGATTATGACGACCCGCGCACGGCCTTCGGCTATGGCCGCACCGTCGTGGCGATCGATCTGAATACCAACAAGTTGCTGTGGCACTATCGTGACGAAGAGTTTCTGGATGCGCGCGCGGTTTGCATGAACGGCGATCGCATCTACTGCTATTGTCCGGATAAGTTTCTCGCTTGCCTCGACGCGGCCGAGGGCTCGCTGCTGTGGAAGAACACCGACAAAGAATTGCTCGAAGCGATTGGTTCCAATGAAAAAGCCCAGCACTACATCACTGGGTACGCCACGACCTGCTATATGAAGTGTAGCGATGACTACCTGTTTTTCTCTGGACCGCAGCGCGCGAGACTCGCGGTCGCCTCGGCTGCCGACGGCAAGCTGGCCTGGACGCATCCCGTCGGCAACTTGCAACTCGTGCTGCGTGATGACGCGGTTTGGGCGGCCGGCCCGCAAGGGTCCAAGAGCGGTTTTCAACTCGATTACAAGACCGGCAAGGTGTTGGCCGAATTTCCCGCTCGCCGCGCCTGCACACGGGCCACCGGCTGTGCCGACAGCATTTTTTATCGGGCCAGCGGCGGCACGGTTCGCGTGCTGACCGAAACGAATACGGCCCAACATATCGATCCGATGCGGCCGCCGTGCCAGGATGGCGTCCTGATCTCGAACGGGCACCTTTATTGGGGGCCGTGGATGTGCGGCTGTCAGCTCTCGCTGTACGGCAATATCGCTTTGCGTCCGGAAGGGCCGGGCACCGCGGGCCGGGCCACCGAAGAACCAGCGCTTCTCGCGCATAAGAATTTCAAAGACGTCAAGCCGCTGGAGATTCGCCCGAATGACTGGCCGACCTATCGTGCCAACAATGCGCGGACGGACGTCGCTTCGGCCACGATTCCTGCCAAGGCCGACGTCGCGTGGGATGTTGATGTTTGTGCGGGCCTGTTGCCTACCGCGCCGGTGGCGGCGGGTGGCCTGGTCTTTATCGCGGACCGTTCCGGCGCGGTGAGCGCCTTTGACAATCAAGGCCAGGCGGTTTGGAAACAGTACACCGCGGCAGCGGTGTATTATCCGCCCGCCGTGGCCCACGATCGCGTTTACGTGGGGTCGGCGGACGGCCGTGTTTACGCGTTCGAGGCCCGAACTGGAAGGCCGCTGTGGTCTTTCCGTGTCGCGCCGCACGAGTATCGAATCCCGATTTATGGAAAGTTGATCTCGGCTTATCCGGTGTCGGGAGGTGTTGTTGTCGACAAGGACACGGTCTATGCGGCCGCCGGAATTACCCACTACGACGGCACCCATGTGGTGGCGCTCGATGCGGTTAGCGGTGAACTAAAAGCACGCAATGACAGTTCCGGCACGCTCCAATCGGAGGTCAACAACGGAATTAGCTTGCAGGGCAATCTGACCATCGTCGACGGCGAGCTGCGTTTTCTGGCGGGCGGCGTCTACGAAGTCGCCAGATACGACTTGGCCGATTTGAAATGTCTAAACAGGCCCAACAAACAGGTCATGTCGCAGTATCGGACGGCGTTCTACCCTTACTATCCCGACTACGGCAACTTTGTTTCTCTGGAATATACTTGTGCCGACGGCTGCGCGTTGACTCACGACGCCAGCTATGAAGGGAGCGTGTTTACCAATCTGGCGTTGGAAGAACCGCTGCCAGAGGGTGTCAACAAACCGCGCAAAGAAGCGGCCAGGTGGATTCGACGTCGCGGCGGAAAGCCTCCCGCAACATTGTGGAAGGATAAGGCGAATCGTCGCTTCACAAGCTTCGTCGTGTCAGGAAACCAACTGCTGGCCACCGGCCACGCCGATGGAAAACCCGACGAACCGTTCGTGGCCGCTATCAATATCAAGGATGGCTCGGATGCGTGGATCAAGACCATCCCCGCCGATGCGGTCAAGGGCGGCGCGGCGGTGGACCACGACGGCAAGATCTATATCTCGCTGATGAATGGCAAGCTGCTCTGTCTGGCACCGCCAAAGTAAAGCACGCGCGAGACAACAAGATACGAAAAAAGCCGGTCGCGTCACGCGACCGGCCTTTTTTTGTGGATGAAGCGAAGCGGGGGTTACTTTTTGGGTTTGTGCGCCTTGTGGCAAGCGCCACAGGACCCGGTCATGGCTTTGAAAGCGCCTTGCGCGCCTTCGGCGTCCTTGGCTTCGATCTTCGTCAAGAGTACCGCGCTGCATTCCTTGAGAGTCTTTGTCGCGCCAGCCCAGGTTCCGTCGGGGCAGCGTTTGTCGGCCATCAGGATGTGACCGCACTCGTTGAGCAATTCGGCGTTGGCGTGCAGTGCCTCCCAGTTGATCTCGTCAGCCTTGAGGCCGTCGCCGATCGCTTTACAGTTGGGTTGCACGACCTTGCCCATCAACGTCTTGGTCTTCAGCGGACGGGTATCTCCCTCGGTGATCTTGCCCTGAACGGGACCGGTGACGACCGCCGCCAAAATGAACATCGCCGCGACAAGTGGCCCGGCAATCAACATAGTTCTCTTCATGTTTCTCATCTCCTGTGAAGCTGACTCGAATGACGTAAGTGTGAAAAACGGTAACGACTATCGGGGCCAGTATAAGTTGCGTGGGAGCGCGCTCAAGTAAATTCCAGTCTTCTCTGGCAATCTCAAGTTAAAACAAATATCACAGCGAAATGTGTCAAAAAGCATGGCGAATTCAGCAGTTGGCCGTTCGCGCCATTGAGAATCAATGAGATCTCTCAATCTCCATCATTGCGAGCGCAAGCACGCTACGAATTACTGAGACGGCATCTCGTTATTGCACGTGATAGGTTGAAGCGTGCAGACGAGAGGCAAGCCACAGAAAGAAAGCGAACGCTCCTGCACCTCCTCCGGCAAGTATCAACTCGTCGAGTTGGAAGGGCGGCACGATCAACCGGAAGACCCCCATTCCCGCCGCCACAAAGCTGATCATTCCCAGGCCGCGAACGATGCCACATAATGCGCCGCCGACGGGATTGCCAGCGCGATGTCGTGCAGCGGGAAAGTAGCCGCCACATATTTCGCAATGGGTCGCCTCGTCGCTCACCGGCGATTTGCAGGTTGGGCATAGCGGCTCGTACGGACGATCTTTTTCGGGCTCCATGGGACTACCCTCATGCGTTCGCCAGAATTAGCTGTAGATTCTCGGCGACGCGTTCTGCTTCGGCCTTTTTCATGCGTTCGGCGACACTTTCCACTGGTAGTAGGGAAACGGCGTTGGCCGGGACGTCGAAGTCGACGTTGATCGTCAGCATCGTGCCGTCCCCTTCGGGCTCGGCGCGATAGGTCCAGGTACTGGTGATGCCGCCTTCGGTTTTGAACGAGTAAACCTTGCCCGGATCGTGTTGCAGCGACTCAGCCGTTCCCTGAAACTCCATGCCCAGCGCGACCCAGGTCCAATTCCATTTCGTGCCGACTCCGGTCGGATCGCCTTCCACATCAGAGACCGACTTCAGCGGCCCGATGAACAACGGCCGGTTGCGAATGTCGGCCACGTAGTTGAGCACGGCCTGCGGAGTGTTTTCGATTTGCACACTAACATCAATGTGACCCTGGCTCATGATTTGCTCCTTTTCAAAACAATGCGTAGACGGGGAATCGGTCCTGAATACTGTTTGTCCAGCCAATCGAGCAGTAGCGCTATCTTATCGCGCCCCGTGGTTCGCGGAAGCACTGCTACAAAAAATGTCCCGAATAATGGAATCAGGCGCAAGCGGTGAGTCACGCCTTTTGTCTTGAGATTTAGGTGGCCTGTCGGGGCTTGCTGGTATTCGATGAACAATCCTCGGCAAGCCGTTTCTATTTGTTCGCGCAAGTACTCGCGCTGGACACGAAGCAGCCAAATCCGCCGCGCCGGAAGCAATACCGCGGCAAGCACAAAAAACGTGACGAGCAGCGTTGCGTCCCACCAACCTTGCCAAGAGTATCCCACCGCCAACAACAACAACCGCAGCGTGCCAAACAGAAAAGCGACCGCGCCGACCCGCCAAGCCCGCACGGCGATCGGACGCCGAGAAAAGGCCAACAACAGGATTTCGCCCGCGGCGAAGATCGCGGCGACCGACCAAAATGCCGCAGGCAACCACAAAGGATTCAAGGTTCGACCGCCACATTTTTCAATTGCGGGATTTCATCCCAAACAAAGGAAGCACTTTCGAGCAACTTCCGAAAATCTTCAGCTAGATTAACGCCCGCCAGTCCCGAGATCACAAAGTTGTCGACCATCAGCGAGCAATTCAAGACTCGGCCGACCTCGACCCGATCGTCACGCACGACGGGCTCTTGGGTCGTTCCGCCGACGCCGTAAACAACGCTGGTCGGCGCGATGGGAAAGAACTGGCCGGTCCCTTGGTATTCAGAGAACGTCAATCCGCAGGTGCCGACGTTGCCTACGTAAAAGCGCGGACTGCGCGTCATCCACCAGTGAATCAGGCGGGCCACCCACAGCGGCACTCGCGAAAACTGCTGAAAGCGGCGGAGCGGAAAACAGTCGTCCGGTGAGGCCCGTTGAAAATGGGTCAGCTCGTCTTGTATCTCGGCCAACGACTTTTCGCCCGCGTTGCGAATCGTGGCTACATAGGTGATGGTTCGCTCGCCCAGTCTTCGCGTAACCGGCAGATTCACATCGACGCGATCGAATCGTACGATTCGCAATCCGAACAAGGTGCGAAACAGGATCGAGTTGGCTTCGGGCGTTTGCTGTACCGCCAGTGCCGTGGCCTTGACCATCATGGGCTTATAGGTAATCGGGCGCACTTGGCGCGAGTAGGCCTTTCTCGCCCGCTCCAGGTTGTCTAGATCGATTTTAAAGGTCCCGTAGCCCAAACAATGATGCCGCCGTGCCCGATTCTTAAAAGCGTAGACATAGGCCTGCTCGCCAAAGATCGGATCGATCTGACAGATGCGATTTTCATCCGTCATGTTCGGCGTCTCCCTCGGTCGACGTGCGGCCGCCAAACGCGGTCTTGGCCAGCAAGCCAAACACGCGCCGCTTGAATGGCGCTTTCGTCCGCCGCACGAGCCACGGCAAGTGCCACAATCGCACGCGCAGGCCCAGTTGCCGGCCGGCCCACACTTCGTTCGCGTTGAGTACAAACGACAACCAAATGCAGCAGGGCGCGATCATCGCCCGTGGCAGCCAGGCAATCGGCCACCACAGCCGGTTTCGTTCCAGAATCATGTCGTCAAACGCCAAGTGCCGGGCCTCGTCCATCGCATGAAAGGCCCAGATCTGATTGATGAAACTTTGCTCGCGCGAGATCTGCTTGCGGGCCATTTGGTGAGCGAATATGGTCACCTGCTCGGCAAACCGAAACAGGGAGAACGTCAAGTTGCTTTTCAGTTTGCGACCGGGAATCAGGCTCAGCCCGCGAAACAGCCAACGCAGCGTGCGGTCCAACCGGTACCTCGGCAGCGGTTTTGCGGAGGGCATCGAGTCTTGAATCTTGGTCACCGCCCGTGTGAACATGGTGTAGTGATACGTCTCTTCCTTGATGAAATGCGTTACGTATTCGGCAAACGGCTGCGAACTGTCTAGGTCGTAAAGTTTGCTCAGCGCG
>JAJDEH010000480.1 GCA_029259935.1 Planctomycetota bacterium | reverse complement strand
ACGGGCGTGGAAAACGGACCCGCCGTCGTTCCCAAGAACATCGAGAAGAGTCTGCTGATCGCGTCGATCGAATACGATTCATTCGAGATGCCGCCCGAGAATCAGTTGCCCGAGTCCGTAATCGCCGACTTCAAAAAATGGATTCGGATGGGAGCACCCGATCCCCGCGACGGCAAGATGCCGGTCACGATTGCCACCAACGGTAAGGCTTCCACGGAAGCGAAAGAACTCTGGTCGCTAACGCCGGTCAAGGACGTCGCGCCGCCCAAGGTAACGCGGATGGACTGGCCGCGTACCGACATCGATCGATTTGTCATGGCGAAGCTGGAAGAATTGAACTTGCCGCCGGTTGTCGACGCCGATCCGGTGACCTTGTTGCGTCGTCTGTCGTTTGACTTGGTAGGCTTGCCTCCCACGGACGAACATTTGGATCGCGTTCTTGCCGACCCATCACCGGAAACCTTTGAGTCTATTATCGACGCCCTGATCGATTCGCCCCGTTTTGGTGAACGGTGGGCCCGCCATTGGCTGGACGTCGCGCGTTACGCCGAATCGGCGGGTAGCAGCCGCGATGTGCTCATGCCCTTTGCCTGGAAGTACCGCGATTATGTCATCGACGCGTTTAATGCCGATCTTCCTTACCCGCAGTTCATCACCGAGCAGATTGCCGGGGATCTGCTGCCGGCCGATACGCCCAAGGACCGCCTGCGGATGCAGGTTGCTACCGGCTTCTTGGCAGTCGGCCAAAAGTCGCTCAACGGCGGCAATGTTCAGATGGACATCGTGGACGACCAGATCGACGTCGTGGGAAAAGCGGTGCTGGGATTAACGGTGAGTTGTGCCCGCTGTCATGACCACAAGTTCGATCCCATTCCAACTCGCGATTATTACTCTTTGGCCGGCATCTTTCTAAGCACCGAGACGCTGTACGGTGGCGGCACGAAACGCCCCAAGAGTAACGCGGACAAATCGAAACTCTATCTCGCGGTTGGCGATAACGTGGAAGAGTCGTTGAAAGCTCTGGGCGAACTCGACAAGCAACTTGGCAAGCTGAACAGAGAACAAAAGACTAAGACCAAGCGAATGCAAGCGCAGGCCAAGCGACTGCCCAAGGATTGGAAGGCACAAAAGCAGGCTCTCCAGCAGCGTGCGGCGGCCGCGGGTGACGCCGCCGAGGGCGACGCCAAGCCGCTGAGCAAGCAAGAGCAAGCGCTGCTCAAACAGATCAACGCCTACGAGACGGCTCAAGGGGCCCTGAAGGAAATCCAACAGCAAATCAAGCAAATCGGCCAAAAGAAAAAGTCCGCGCCGTCTTTTGAGTTCGCCGTCGGAGTTCGCGAAAGCAAGAAGATCGCCGACACCGCCGTCCGGGTTCGCGGCGATCGTACTCAGAACGGCGAGATGGCTCCTCGCGGATTTCTGCAATGTGTCGACGTGGACGAGGATCAAGTCTTCGATGCCGCCGGTCTGAAGAAGATTGACAACTCGCAAAGCGGCCGGCTTCAACTTGCCGCTTGGCTAACGCATCCCGACAACCCGTTAACGGCCCGCGTGGCCGCGAATCGCATCTGGCTGCATTTGTTCGGCCGCGGGATCGTGCAAACCGTCGACAACTTCGGCACCAGCGGGCTGCCGCCATCGCATCCTGAATTGCTGGACTTTCTCGCCCGCAGATTTGTCGAAAACGGCTGGTCGACGAAAAAGCTCATCCGTGAAATTGTAAAGTCGCGCACTTATCAACTTTCCAGCGACTACAACGAGAATAACTATGCGAAGGATCCTGGCAGCGAGTTCTACTGGCGACAAAGCCAGCGCCGGCTTGAGGCCGAGGCACTGCGTGATGCCATGCTGGCCAGCGCGGGGGCGTTGACGTTCGACCCGCCCTCTTTTGGTTCCGCCGTCGCGAAGATCGGCGAAGGCGAGGTTGGCCGTGGGATCAACACCAAGCCGCTGAATGAGCCGTTTCCCTATCGCAGTGTTTATCTGCCGATCATTCGAGGCATTCTGCCGGAGTCGCTCAATCAGTTTGATTTTCCGGAACCGTCCAACCCTCAATCGGTCCGGGATTCGACGAATGTGCCGGCCCAGTCGTTGTATTTTATGAACAGTGCATTTGTCATCGAACAAGCCGAAAAGACCGCCCGCCGGGTTATGGAAAGCGGAGATGACCGGCTGGGCCGAATTCAGCAAGCCTATCGGTTGATCTTGCAACGTCCGCCGCGAGAGAGCGAGGCCCGGCGGATCAGCGATTTCCTTGACCAAGCACCCGCGGATCAGAAAGCGGCCAAGGATGCCCCGGACAATGTTCAAGACCTGTGGACCACGGTCTGTCAGTCGTTGTTCGCCAGCGCCGAATTTCGATATTTGAATTAAGCCACACCAGCAATTCATCCAAGCAGGGATACGCAGAATGAGTCAACAGCAACCAATCGCGTCTCAGTTCAGCCGCCGTTCATTGCTCAAATCGGCCACGTGCGGTTTTGGCTATCTGGCGTTTGCCGGGCTTTGTCAAGACGCGCGGGCCAAGGATGCAAATCCGCTGGCGCCCAAGAGCCCGCACCACACGCCTCGCGCCAAGAACATCATCTTCTGCCATATGCGCGGCGGTCCCTCGCACATGGAGACCTTCGAGTACAAACCCGAGCTAAACAAACGCCACGGCACGGAAGGAAACTCGAAAGGCCGCAAGCTGACCGGCACCAAGTGGAATTGGGAGCAGCGCGGACAATCCGGCCTGTGGGTCTCGGATCTGATTCCCCACATGGCCCAACAAGCCGATGAGATCTGCGTTCTATCGGGAATGCACACCGACATCGCCAATCACACGCCGGCCATGCTGCACTTGCACACGGGAAATTTCGTGCTGGCCCGGCCTTCGATGGGTGCTTGGATCATGTACGGACTGGGCACTGAAAATCAAAACCTGCCCGGATTCATCAGCATGTGTCCGCCCGTCATCAACGGAGGAGCGGCGAATTATGGAACGGCTTTTCTGCCGGCCGTCTATCAGGGAACGGCGATCGGCAATATTAAGGTCAACGTCAAAGACGCCAAGATTGGCAACATCAAGAATGTACGACTAAGCCGGCAAGAGCAGCGACGTCAGCTCGACCTAATTCAATCGCTTAACGGTGATCTCGCCCAGCGGGATCCGGAAGCGAGCCAGGTAGACGGCGTTATCAAGTCGTACGAACTGGCGTATCGCATGCAATCCGAACTGCCCGCGGTGATGGACTTGTCCAAAGAAACTCAGAGTACTCTTGAGCAATATGGCATCGGCGATCGCAAGCCGAGCGACAGCTTTGGACGCCAATGTTTACTGGCGCGGCGGATGGTCGAGTCCGGCGTTCGTTACGTCGAGGTATGTGACGAGTTTTGGGATCAGCACGGCAAACTAAAGAGCGGCCACGAAGCACGCGCGGCGGCAACCGATCAACCGATTGGGGCGCTGATCGCCGACCTCAAGAAGCGCGGCATGCTCGAAGACACGCTGATCCTGTGGGGTGGCGAATTTGGCCGCACCCCCGACACCAAACAAAAGGGCCTCGACGGCCGCGACCACAATGCGAACGGCTACTCGATGTTCTTGGCTGGCGGCGGAATCAAAGGCGGCTTCAAGTACGGTGCCACCGACGAGCTAGGCTACAAGGCCGTGGAAGGCCGAGTTCATCTGCACGATTTGCACGCGACGATATTGCACATCCTGGGACTCGACCATACGAAGCTGACCTATCAATACGCCGGCCGCGACTTCCGGCTGACCGACGTGCATGGGCGCGTTGTCGAAGAAGTGCTGGCTTAGTTCTGCACCAATTGCCTTCCGGGCAACATCGGAAGGTATGTCGCGTCGTATTGGTTATGGATGCCTGTGAGCGGACGGCCAGCAGCGTTGATTTACCCCTGAGTGACTCAGGCCGGGAGGTCTCAAATCTCCTGCGCGGCCATGCTCCCACAAATCAACAACGCCCAAAGACCAACGAGAAGCACGTTAAATACTAGAGAGATGATGCCGATCACGAAGCCGGCCATCGCGGTTCCACGGTGCTGATGGCCGACTTGAAAACTGTCAATCAAAGTCATCGCCTTCTTGCCCCGATAGATGGCAAAAGGCGCGAGGATGATTCCAAAACAGAACAGGCTGATTATACCCACTACCAGCGAACCCACCGCCTGGGCCGAAATTTCTTTTTCGAGCCCAGGATTTGCGCCGGCTTGACCGTACGCGCCCGGCTTGCCGGAGGTTGCTGGCGCTTGGTACGGATTCTGGGGTGCACCCCCGAATGGATTTTGACTCACACGATCATTCCAAAACTACACAAAGGCACGATGCATGCTTGACCATCCGTCGACGGGGCTGCGGCAGAATTCGTAATGGATTGCCGACTGTTTAAGCTCCAGCCGCAGCTAAGCCGACTCCAAGGACAGCCATGATCACATTTACAACGATCCCCAATAACATCAAAACCAGCCCTACGATTCCCAAAATCTTTCCTATCTTGGCCTTCGACGCGTTTTCTTGACCCACGCCGTGTTGATCGATTAGGGCTTGTGCGGCGTTTCCACTAATGATCGCCCAGATGCCCAAGAGCTGGCAGCAAAACAGGCTGAGGATACCGGTGATGAGTGCCGTGGTGGCTTTGCTAGAAATCTCTTGAGCAACGCCGCTTGCGGGAGCTTGAGCCATATTTCTTTATCTCCTAAGTCGAACAAACCTAATTCTAGCCAGAGAAGGGATTAATTCCCGAACAGATCCCTATTGTTTCGCAAATGCAGGCGTTTGAGAAGCGGTCGTAAATGGCTTTTTTTGGACGCAGTCTCCAAGTCGGAAGATTTATTAGCGTGCGATCGGGAAGCGGAGTATTCACGCCGTTGTAAAATTCGCCGCTTGTGGAGTTTGCCTGACCGTGACAATGAAGGCATCGACCGGATCGCTGCGCGATCAGCGATTTGCATCTTCCCCCAGTTCTTTCATTAGCCGGATTAGGTCGCGCAGGCCAAGCGGAATGATAATCAACGCCATCAATGCGAACCCGCTCAGGCCGACCGTGTAGGTCCATGTCCAGAATTGCTGCAAGGTGTTCATTTGAGGGCCTTGGGTGATGGGTCGGCGTCCGTTGACGGTCGGTCGGGCATCGCCAGTGAAAAGAGTACAAAAACGACCGCGCAAAATGCAAAGTTGAACAGCCCAACTACATGCTTTGTCAGCTCATAGTCGATTCCATGGCTTTTTATCCACGCGTTGACAGGGTCGAGAAACAAGCCGGCAATGGCGAGCAAGCCAGCAAGCAGCGCCGCCCAAGCTCCGGCGGTAGAGGCCCGCCGCCAATAGATTCCGCCCACCAAAACGACCCCCGCTCCGCTCAGGTAGATCGTTCCCGAAACCGCCATGTAGTCCCAAACGCTATCTGGCATTTTGTACCAAACGCCCCAGATCATCAGAAACAGGCCGATGCAGACGATGCTGGCGCGCGTGATGAAAATTTCTTGCCTGTCGGTAAGTTTTGATCCGCACAGCGGCCCAATCACGTCTCGTGAAATGACGCTCGACCAACACAACAAATACGAATCGTGGGTCGACATGAAGGCCGCCAGCAGACCAGCCACCAACACTCCCAGCAAGCCCGAGGGAACGATCATCCCCAACGTGGCCGGCATGGCTTGCGCCGCGTGTTGCGGGTCGCCGCGCAAGCCGCTGGGGAAAAAGTAGCTGGTAAGATCCGCGTTTTGCGATACCAACGTGAACGCCGCCACCGCCCACAGCGCGGGGATGGCCAGTCGCACGAACATTCCGGGTGAGGCCACGAAAAATGTCCATCGCGCCGCGGCTTCGTTCCGGGCTGTCAGCGCCCGTGACGCTTCCGGTGCCCAGGCGAATCCCGCGACCAAAAAGACGAGCAAGTTAAAGAAAATCCACGCCCATCCATAGCCGCCGACCTCCGCGACCGGGTTGAACATCATCTCGCCACGATGTTGGGCCGTGGCGGTGAGCATGGCGTCCCAGCCCAGATCCGGATGGGTCAAACAGAAATACACGCCCAATCCCATGCCGATGCTCAAGACAACGAACTGCACGTAATCGGTAATGATCACCGAGACCATGCCGCCCAGCACCGTATAGAGTAATACCATGACGACCAAGATCGACGTGATCACATTAACCAGCACTTCGGCGTTGGCGGTGGTGGCGTGAAGTCCCGTGGCGTAGGTGATGAAGGTGGCCCCCATTTTTGGGAACAGACCCATGTTAAGGATGCCCGCCAGCGCACAGATCATCCCGCCAACCACGCGCACCCGTCGACTGTATCGTCGCTCGAAATATTCCGGGATGGTCAACAAATTCATGCGCCGTAGCGGACCAATCACCAATCCCGTTGAACCGAGCACCACGCCGGTCGAGAACCCAATTAACGCCAAGGTCACATAGGCAAAGCCGTGGCCGAATCCGTCGATTGCGGCATACATCAAGGTCACCAAGCCCAGATTGGTCCCGATGTAGGTCGCCACGTTTAGCGAAACGCCCGATCGTCCGCCGCCAACCAAATACGCTTTCGTGGTATGGATATAACGATTGGCGTATAACCCAATCAACAACGAGAACCCCAGGTATACCGCCACAATGATCCAATCAAGGCGGGTGAAGTTCGAAGTGATTGCAAGTTCGTTCAACGGCGTATGTCCACCAATGCTTGTTCACGCCAAGGTTACTGTCGCGCCAAGCCAACGGCACAAAAACTTGGAGGCCCAACTGGGTGAGCCGACGTGCGTCCTCGCCAGATGTTGATGGAGATTATACGCTCGCACGGCCCACCGTACAAAACGGGCCCGGCGGGCGCCCCTACCGCCCATCACAATCCGCACGCAAAACGGCGACCAAACTGTGGCCAAGGCGAGCAAGAATGCGCTAAACTAATAATGCCGGGCCGCTCTTTCGTTGGTATGCAGGGGTGTTATCGCTCAATAAGGAGTCACCAAGTGACTTCCGAGATGAAGAGTTTCAGCTTACGGAGTTGTTTCAAGTTCCGGCTCGCGACGTTGTTCTGGGTCGCTGCCGTCATTGGTTGTCTCGCCGCATGGCGGCGCGATCGAAATGCACTGGTTGAGTCCCACGAGACGAAACTCTGGCAACAAGAACAGGTTCTACAAAAACAAGAGTGGACTCATCGAAAGGAAGTCCAGACGCTACGCGAAGATGCAAGAATGCGATTGGAGGGGCTGTTTCACAGAGCGCCCGTTCGCGCGGGTTCAAAACCTGTCGCCGTGCGTTTTTGTCCGTCGGAAGAGCTTGCGTTATCATACGGAGCGAAGATCATCGATGAGGAAACCCTGTTGATCGACACAGCTTGGAGCGGTTCCGATATCGACATTCTTCACCTACTGGCCTTTGACAAGCTCCTGAACCTTCACCTTGTCGACGCCCCGGTCACCAGGGAAGCGATCTACTATGTCGCGTACCTTCGAAATCTCAAAGAGCTTCAGCTTCACATTGAGCAGGCGGATACAAAATCTCTCAAGTACATCTGGGATCTCCCGCGATTGGAGGTCTTGCACCTGTCTGGCCAGAAAATAAACGATGAGACAATAAAGCAACTGCGTCACCTGAAAAAGCTCAGGTACTTATTCTTAACAGACACGGCGGTGACTCCAACGGCTTTGCGAAGATTCAAGACGTTGAATCCGCGACTGGTGGTTTTTCAAGAGTAGGCACGAAACCGCCCGTCAGTAAAGTAGTCAACTAGGGCGAATCAAGGAACGTAGCGCCGCCGGAACGGCGTTTCAATTGCACAACTGGACGAGGGATGGGGCTCCCCACGAAGCAAGCATTCAAATGACGCTGGCTTTTTTAAGACATTTCGTTCGAGTTGGTTGTTGGAGGCTCGCGGCGGCGCGTATGTTACAACGTCGCGAGTGCGCCGCTTGGCTGGAGGGGGACACTTTCGGCGAAAGGGACCTGCTACGGGTCGCATGCTTTGAAAAAAGTGGGCGGATCTGCTTGGTTTCTCGGAGTTTGTCGACACTAGCCGAGTTGTTGCCTACTCGCGTAAAATGGAGTTATGGGCGCGGCAATGGGTGAGTCCTTGGGCAAGGGCGATTGTCTCTGTCGGGGCCGACTAAAGCGGGCGAAGGCCTTCTAGCTCCCCCTTGGTAAGGGGGAGAACTGGTAAGGGGGAGAACGAACGGGAAAGCGGGCGGCTGCTCCGCCTTAGTCATCCGAGAACTGGAAAGCAGCCACGCTCTGGCTAGCGTTGTTACGAGTGTACGACTTCGATTGTGAGGGCAATAAGAACGATGAATTGCAATTTCCAATTTCCGAAACCGTTGGCGGAACTGGAATGCGAACTCTTGTGGTGTTGTTATCGAGACGGAAAACACTCGCGCCTGCAGGCGGCTGATCGTGTGAGTACTCAAGCGGGACATTACGGCGGCCGCTGCGGAGTTCGATGGCGGTCAAGACGTTTTGTTCGCGGAGCGAACAACGACTTTCGAGGTCAAGCAACACAGCGATCGTGCCATCAACTGAACGGTGGTGGTGGTCAACATCGGTCCTTCCTTTTCGGGATAGATGTCTGCGGGAGGCGGCGCGCTGGTATCCACGAACTGGTGCCACTTTTTCGCCGTGACGGCGGACGGCAGATGGAAGTGTTGGTCGGCGTCAGTCGGATTCAGCAGCAGCAACACGTCGCAGCCGATGTGGTTGGGATCCGCATCGGGTTCCGGCGCTTTCAGCCAGGCACCGATCGTGGACGTCTCGCTATTCCAGTCGATCGGCCGGCCAGCGACATCGAACCACACGACGTCTGGCAACTTCCGGCTGCCGTTCGGTTCGCCATCCAGGAAAGTCTCGCGCCGCACGGTGGGCTGGCGGCGGCGAAAATGGATCAGCTCACGACAAAACTGAACGAGATGAGCATTTTCGGTGACCAAGTCCCAATCAAACCAAGTGATCTCATTGTCTTGGCACCAGGGGTTGTTGTTACCCTGTTGCGTGCGGCGGCATTCATCGCCGGCCAGCATCATTGGTACGCCTTGGCTGAGCAGCAGAGTGGCCAACATGTTCTTGATCTGCCGCAGTCGGACCGCCTTGATCGGTTCTCGGTTGGTGAGCCCCTCAATGCCATAGTTGTCGCTGTGGCCGTTGTTGTCGCCGTCGCGGTTGCCTTCGCCATTGTCTTCGTTATGCTTGTCTCGAAAGCTGACCTGGTCATTCAACGTAAAGCCGTCGTGCGACGTGATGAAGTTGATGCTACACGACGGATGGCGGCCGTTGGGTTGATAGAGATCACTGGATCCGGCCAGCCGAGTGGCCGCCGCGCCGCGCAGTCCGGTGTCGCCCCGCCAATACCGCCGCATGTCGTCGCGGTAGCGGCCGTTCCATTCGGCCCACCGCGATTCGCCGAACGAACCGACTTGATAAGCGCCGGCCGCGTCCCACGCCTCGGCAATGATCTTCGTATCCGCCAACATCGGATCTTCGGCAATCATTTCGACCAGCGGCGGATTCGGCACCAAGTTCCCCTTGCGGTCGCGGCTGAGGATCGATGCCAGATCGAAGCGGAATCCATCGACATGATAGTTGTACACCCAATGCCGCAGGCAATTGAAAATCATCTCGCGGACGACGGGGTGATTTCCATTGATCGTGTTGCCGCATCCCGAGTAGTTTTTATAGCGGCTGCCACCGTTGTCCAGCATGTAGTAAACCTGGTTCTCCAGTCCTTTGAAGCTGAGGACGGGACCCAGATGATTGCCTTCGCAGGTGTGGTTGAAGACGACGTCCAAGATGACTTCGATGTCGGCTTGGTGCAGCGCTTTGACCATCTCCTTGAATTCGTTGACTTGGCTGCCCGGCTGGTCGCCCGCCGCGAACCCGCGATGCGGCGCGAACAGCGCCATCGGGTCGTACCCCCAATAGTTCCGCTGCCGCGGCCAGTTTCCGTCGACGTCGCGCATGGGAAACTCGTGAACCGGCATCAACTCGACGGCCGTGATACCAAGCGACTTCAGATACGGAATCTTTTCGATCAGTCCAAGGTAGGTGCCGGGATGTTCGACGCCGCTGGTGGGGCTTTGCGTAAACCCGCGCACATGCAGTTCGTAAATGACCGATTCGGACAACGGCCGCCGCAAATGGCGGTCGCCTTCCCAATCAAAAGAATCTTCGCAGACGACACACTTTGGCGGACGTATGACGCCGTCGGCGGCGGACTGGAAATCGCCGGCAAGTGCTTTCGCATACGGATCGATAAGGCGCCGGCGGCCGTCAAACCACTGGCCACTTTGCGGGTCGTGAGGGCCGTCGGCTTGCAGGTGGTACAACTGCCCCGGTCGCACGTCCGACACAAAGATGCTCCACACATGCCCCCAGCGGTCGGTATCATAATCGAAACTGATAATCTCGACGGGGTCCAGGTCGTCTACTTCGTTGTACAGCAGGAGGCGCATCGAAGTGGCGGTCCGGCTAAAAACGATGAACTGTACGCCGCCATCGTGCACCACCGCGCCGTAGGGCAGCGGATGGGTAATCTGAAACTCAGGGTGGAAACGCATGAGCATTCGCGGGGCCTCGAATGTAAATCCATGTGGTACGTCAATAGAAGCTGGAAAAATCTACCACGAGGGACTCTACGAGGCCGACAGTTGGGCGAGCGAATTCACAAATTAGATCAAGCCGCTGGACGTCGCAGGAATTAGCGAATTCGTTTGCGTGAGGGAAAACGTAGCAATTAACGGGGCCGTCTCAGTCGATCTGTTTTTACAATCGTTGAGACGGCCAAGCATCGGTAGGCGTCCAACCGTCCATGTTACCTGGCTCGTTGACACAATGCTCGCCGGCCCCATAGAATTCTTCAACATGTGAGTTCCGCGTCTCCATTTGCCGCGGAATTCGTAACGGTTGGAACCGCAATCCACCAGGTTTACCCCACGGCTTTTGTTCCCATGACCGGGCTAACCTACAAAGACGCCGGTGTGGATCTTGATGTTTATCAAGATTCGATGTCCCGTTTGCCGCGATTAATGCACCGCACTTTCAGCCCGCGGGTCATGAAGCTGGAGGGCGGGTTCGCGGGTCTCTTCCAGCTAGACTTTGCCAATCAACTGTTCGCTCGCAATTATGAAGACCCAGTGCTGGTCGCGGGCACGGACGGGGTCGGCACGAAATTGAAGATCGCCAATCTGGCGGGCGTGCACAACTCGGTGGGCATCGACTTGGTGGCGATGTGCGTGAACGACGTCATTTGCTGTGGCGCCGAGCCGCTGTTCTTTCTGGATTATGTGGCCATGTCGCACGATGATCCGGAAACCCTGGAGCAGATCGTCGAAGGCATCAGTGAAGGCTGTTTGCAGGCGGACTGCGCGCTGCTGGGCGGCGAAACGGCGATCATGCCGGGGATTTACTCGCACGGCGACTATGACTTGGCAGGCTTCAGCGTCGGGGTGGTTGATCGCAAGCATCTGATCGACGGTTCGGCCATCGCTCCCGACGACGTTGTCTTGGGCGTGGCTTCGAACGGTTTGCACTCCAACGGCTTCAGCCTGATTCGTAAAGTGGTCTTCGATCTGGCCAACAAGAAGCTGGACGATCACGTGCAGCAGCTAGACGCGACGGTTGGCGAAACATTGTTGCGTCCGACGCGGATTTACGCTCAGCCGCTGCGCAAGATTCTCAATCACTACAAGGTGAAGCACGTCGTGCATGGAGTGGCCCATATCACGGGCGGCGGCTTGCAAGAGAACCTCGAACGCATATTACCCGCGCACGTCCAAGCGCGAATCGAACGCGACTCGTGGAATGTGCCGCCGGTCTTTCCGTGGCTTGCCCAGTTGGGAAGCATCGCGGAAGAGGAAATGAACCGCACGTTCAACATGGGGTTGGGAATGGTGTTTGTCGTGAGCAGTTACTACGCCGACGCCATCCGCCGGATGCTGGCTGAACACGGCCTTGAAAGCTGGCACATCGGAGATGTCGTGTCCGGCGACGGGTCGGTGGTTTGGCAAGACTAGCCGAGCGAACTGTCTTCTACTTCGGCAGGGGCAGTTCGGTTGACGGCTGGCCGCCCGTTGGCGGCGGAGGCAGATGAAGTTGGCCATCACCTTCCGTGTTGGTGCGTAGAAGCGCGAACCTGCTAAGTAGCCGATGGGTTGCCGTGAATTCGTTGCGTTGTGTTAAGACATCATATCGAGGATCACGTGCCACGGTTTCAAAATTGGCGAGGGCACGGTTCAGCGCGACTCTGTCGACCGGTTGATTGGGTTCGTAGATTTCGCCAGGCAAAGCCAGAAACGTCTTCCAGTGATTGTCTAGAAGAGCTTGCAAGTTCAGCGAGGATCTTTTCAGTTGTTCACGAACTTGTCCTTCCGAAAGTGACGCGGCGGCGGGCGGTGCGACAGTTGCCGGTGTCGGCTGGGGCCGGCCCGTGAGTTCGGCGGGCAGCGCGGAGGGAGAATAGTGACCCAATAAGCCCACCAACCGTTGGGCGGACGCCGGTGCCGTGGGCATGCCCTGATAATAAGTCGCACTTGCCAAGTGATCGATCTGCAGCGCGGAACCGTCGATGGAAACACCCGCAAACAGTCCTCGGCTGCGAGAGTATGAAAGCACTTCGGCCCGTAAGAGGACGTCGGTCGCGGCCGACGCTTGCCGGCCAACCGGACCCGCCGCGGCGGCGGCATCAACGCCGATCGTCAGTTTCCCATTCATCAAGCCGTCGACGCTGCGCCGGGTCTTGAACACCAACACAAGATCCGTCGATTCCACACCCGCCTGAAATCCGATGCTGCCCCCAGTCAGTTTTATAAATACGGGTGCCTGCCACTGGCCGGCCTGATCACGGATCATGATCACGCCCCGCCCGTGGCGAGCACCGACCACGAATCCGCCCTTGATCAGCCCCGGAATAATCGCCACGCCCCGCGCGTCTTTCAACAGCGACTGCGGAATTTGCTTGGCGGGAATAGCCATCACCTCGTTCAAGACGGTGGCCCCGGTATTGACGATCTGCTCTTCGCGAGCTTGACCCAATGTCATGGTGGCCAGTCCGAACTGACAAACAGCCAAGACCAGCACTACGATCGCGTTTCGATTGTTCATGTCCGTCCTCCGTGCGAAAAAATTGCGAGTGCAGACTCCCGACCACCTGGGTCGGGAAATCTGGCGCGGGGCCGGATTCTATTGATTGGCTTGGGCTCCGCCAATGCCGATCTGCGCTGCTAGCGATCTGGAGACCGAAAGTACGCCGCGCTCAAGTGATATGCGCGCCGCGTGTTTCCACGTAAACCGCATACAACGACGTGCTGCCTGTCATGAACAAGCGGTTGCGCTTCGTCCCGCCGAAACAAACATTCGAGCAGATCTCGGGCAGCAGAATCTGGCCAATTCGATCGCCGTCGGGGGCAAAGATGTGCACTCCGTCGTAGCCATCTCCCACCCAACCGGCGCTGGCCCACACGTTGCCATCTTCGTCGGCTCGGATTCCGTCGGCGAAACCGCCCACTTTTTCGCCGTTCAGTTCCATCTCCATCGAAGCGAACTCGCGGTCGTTGGCCAACTTGGTGCCGTTGACCACGTCCCACACCTTGATGTTTCTCTTGGCGTCGTCGTAGTGCGAAGCGCCCGTATCGGCCACGTACAGCTTTTTGTAGTCGGGCGAAAAGCACAGGCCGTTCGGTTTGTGAATTTGGTCGGCGACTTGATCCATTTTTCCGGTCTTCACATCGATTCGATAGATCGCTTCTTTTTGATAGGGTTGCGGTGAACCGGTGTTGGCGCGTCGGCCTTCGTAGTTCATGAGTCCGCCATATCCGGGGTCGGTGAACCAGATCGCGCCGTCGTTGGGATGGACCACGGCATCGTTGGGAGCATTCAGCGACTTGCCATTGAATTTCTCGGCCAAGATGGTGACTTTGCCGTTATGTTCGTAACGCACGACGCGTCGCGTACCGTGCTGACAGGAAATCTGTCGACCCTGATAGTCGAAGGTGTTTCCGTTGCTGTTTCCCGAGGGATTGCGAAAGACGCTGACGTGGCCATCGTCTTCCAGCCAGCGAAGCTGAATGTTTCGCGGAATGTCGCTCCACAACAAATAGCGGCCCACCCCGTTCCAAGCTGGCCCTTCGGCCCACAACATCTCCTTGCTGTGATACAACCGTTGAATGGGCGAATTGCCCAGCTTGTACTTCGCGAAGCGATCGTCCAGCACGACGACATCGGGCTCCGGATAGCGGACCGGCGGAGCGTTGGGACCATAATCCCGTCCGAAGGCTGTCGATGTCGCCAAGGCGGCCGCGGCGGTTAAGAAAGACCGCCGCGCCATCGGAGTCGTTCCTGGGGATGGATCAACTTCAGATCGGGAATTGTTGCCGCGGAAGATTGTGGCCATGGTTGCTTCCTCTTGATGCGTCTTATGGGAAAGTCACGTTGTGTTTAGCCATTTGGGCTGAATTGAATCATTACTATGTCGCCTGTCGTGGTTGTGTGCAATAAATGCGACGGGCGAATCCGGCAAAAATTTATTGGCCGGGCGATGGCTCGCCGAGTCCGCGCGGGAGAAATTTTCGGTCAGCGTGTAAGAAGTAACAGACGGCGGCGTCACTACTAGTAACAATTGGCCGAGATTTACGATCTCTATCCCGCTGGAAAGCGAGCAAGCACAATGTCCGAGCCAAAACCAATTAGCCCGAAAACTCCGCCCCAGAGCGGGCTGCCGTGGCTCAAGCTGCTGGTTTTCGGCTTGGTGGCCGCCGGGGTCGGCGCGGCCTATTGGCAATATCGTGACGTACTTTCGCTGGATTTTCTGGCCGAGCGTGAGGCGGCGCTGCGGCAATTTCAAATTGAGCATCCGATTCTGGTTTACGGCCTTGCCTTTGTTGTCTACGTCGCGATTACGGGATTCTCGTTGCCGGGCGCGGCCGGGATGACGTTGCTTTACGGGTGGTACTTTGGATTTTTGGAAGGCGTCGTCTTGGTCAGTTTTGCCTCGACGACTGGCGCGACCTTGGCATTTCTATTGAGCCGTTATCTGCTTCGCGACACGATTCAAAATCGGTTTGGCGATCGGCTGGCAGCGTTCAACCAAGCCCTTGAAAAAGAAGGTGCCTTCTATTTGTTTACGTTACGGCTTATCCCGGCGGTACCGTTTTGGATGATCAACTTACTGATGGGACTCACGCCAATGCGCGTTCGTTCGTTCTGGTGGGTCAGCCAGCTAGGCATGCTGCCCGGTACTTTCGTTTTCATTTACGCCGGGTCGGCCGTTCCCGATTTGCAAACGTTGGCGGACAAGGGCGTGGGGGCGGTTCTTTCGCCGTGGCAACTGACGCAAATTCTTGTCGCGTTCGGCTTGCTTGGCATGTTTCCGATTGCCGTGAAGAAGACGATGCAGTGGCTGCGTCCGGCAAGCAAGGATCAAACGGACCCGACAAAGGACTCACGGAAAGAGACTTATGAAGCGCCCACCAATCCTTATCATCCGCCCGAAGAAGCTTGAAGGACTCACCTATGTCGAAGCAGCAACTAGGCACTTCCGAGATTCCCTCGCAGCTTGCCGAAATTCAATCACTGGCTCCTTGGGACGAACACAATCAGAAGTGGGCCAGTTATGTCCATCCCACTACGTGGGATAATCCCGAACCGAATGGCCGGTACAACCTGCTGGTCGTCGGAGCCGGTCCGGCCGGGTTGGTCGCGGCCATCGGAGCCGCCGGGCTTGGCGCCAAGGTGGCCTTGGTCGAAAAACATCTGATGGGCGGCGACTGTTTGAATGTCGGCTGCGTGCCGTCCAAGGCGCTGATCGCGGCCGGCAAAGCCGCGGCGGCGGTTAACGGAGCCGGTGAATTCGGTGTTCGCGTCCCCGAGTCGGCGCAAGTCGACTTCCCGGCCGTCATGGAACGGCTGCGACGGATTCGGGCGGACATCAGCCATCATGACTCAGCCCAGCGATTTACCGACTTGGGAATCGATGTCTTCATCGGCGAAGGGCAATTCACCAGTGAATCAACGTTCGAAATGGACGGCAAGAAGATCGACTTCGCCAAAGCGTGTATCGCCACCGGCGCGCGGGCCGCCGCCCCGCCTATCGACGGACTCGACGGCGTTCCTTATCTCACCAACGAGACCATCTTCACATTAACGGAACTGCCGCGTCGCATCGCCTTCATTGGCGCGGGTCCGATCGGCTGCGAACTAGGCCAGGCCTTTCGCAGATTCGGCAGCGAGGCAATCCTTGTTGAAACGGCCAGCGGAATTCTGCCGCGAGAAGATCGCGAGGCGGCCCAAATCGTTCAGGACTCGCTAGTCCGTGACGGAGTTGAATTACGTTGTTGTGCCCGAAATTTGAAACTGCGCCGGGAGGGGGAGGACATTCGTTTGGCGGTCGACCTGGAATCCGAGAACCGGCACTACGACGTGGCGGTGGACGCGCTGATGGTCGCCGTGGGCCGCGCCCCCAACGTGGAGAACTTGGGCCTGGAAAGCGCTGGTGTCGAGTACGATCGACAAGGCATCAAGGTTGACGATCGGCTGCGGACGACCAATTCACGCATCTTTGCCGCCGGCGACGTCGCCTCAAAATACAAATTCACGCATTCCGCCGACTTCCTAGCGCGGATCGTGATTGGCAACGCCCTGTTTTTCGGCCGCCGCAAGGCCAGCGCGCTCACGATTCCCTGGTGTACGTACACCGAACCCGAACTGGCTCATGTGGGGAAAACCGTGAGCGAATTGGAAAAGGAAGGCGCTCAATTCAAATCGTTTACGGTGCGAATGAACGAGGTCGACCGAGCGATTCTTGACGGCGAGGACGAGGGGTTTGTGCGCATTCACGCGGATCGAAAAGGGCGGATTCTGGGAGCGACGGTTGTCGCCGCGCATGCGGGAGACATGATTGGCGAGATTTCGCTGGCGATGACCAATCGCATTCGACTGGGATCGATCGCCGGCGCGATTCATCCCTATCCCACGCAAGCCGAGGCGATTCGGAAGGTGGGCGACCAGTTCAACCGCACGCGACTCACGCCGCTCGTGAAGAGCATCATGAGTACGGTGCTGAAATGGCGACGCTGAGAGTTAGTTTTCGCGCAGGACAATCTCTAACGACGTGATGTCTTCGTGGAACGACCCTCCCACGCCGACCATGAAGCGGCCCGTGGAGTTCAAATGGAATGGGCTTCCTCCCGGCGAGCCAACTATTTCTCCGTCTTAGCTGTCGGTCGAGTCCAGTTTGCCCTCAGCAACTCTTTGGAAGGTCATCTGTACGGAATTTAGAACGAGGCCGGCGCGGGCGTCGATTGCGCCGACGGCGTAGCCTGGGCGCGCGAGTTCTTGGTGTGCCAGTCCGCCGTCGGCACCGTACCGCCTACCGACTTGGTATTCGCCGCCGACCTGATAGATCGGCTGAACACCCTGAATCGCCCCGCCCCAAGATCGTCCAAGAAAGAATCGCATTCCCACTAGAAAACCGCCCTCTGGTGCTGAATCCGCAAACTCATTGGCGCTCGTTCCTCCCGCTCGAGGCAGCGTCGTCGTGGTACTCATTTCAAGATGCGGCTGGACTTCCGTGCAGGCGTCCAGCTCCATAATTCTCTTGAGGTACAGCTCGTCGAAGCCATCTAGAATCTTGCCGGCGACACCGGCAAACAAATCACCTTGGCCTTCAATGACGATGGCGTTGTTCGGAATCTTGCGACCAAAGAACGAGCTGACATATTTGTCCGCCGGGTCGATTCGCCCTTCCGATACGCGACCAAACTCGACCTGCAGCCCTTCGACGCGTCCGCCAACATCGAGCCGCAAAGCCGTCACGGCGTGGCCTGGCTGGGCGAGTAACTGGGCCATTTGTTCTTGCGATTCGTTGCCTTGAACTTGCCCCAGCACGTACTGATCGGCCTGTTGATAAATGGGTTGAATCGATTGCAGCCGATGTCGATCGCTGGTCACGCGCAAGCCGACCAACACTGCGCCCTCCGGTGCCAGATCGTGGAACGACATGCCGCGACGGCTGATCGACACTCCGGATTCGACCAAGTCGGTATCGTCCCACGCAACTTCCGAGATCGGCGCGGAAGGTGGCTTCAGTGTTTGAAAAGTCCGCGGCGGCGAAACCGTGTCGTTGAGTTCGGTGGCAAGTTGAGCGTCATTTTGACCGCTGTCCGATTTGATGGCTTCCACCGCTTCCCAACGCTGCTCGAACTGGGCACGCTCCAACTCCCTCAAGGATTCGAGCCGCGATCTGAACTCATCGAATTGCTCGATGGAGAAGGGCGGATCGGTGGTGGTTGTTTCGGCGGTTCCGGCCAGCGCCGGCCACATGAATACCAGTCGTGCCGCGAAGACGCCAACAATAATGACCAAGGCAAACGCCGCCGCCATTAGCATGCGTAAGCCGATCCCGCCCAGGGGGCTTGGAGCATGCGCCGCCAGGGCGGGCATTGGCTTGGCCGGAAGTTGCGCGGGCAGCGGCCGGCCGCCCGACTGGGGCTGCGGACCAGGCAGTGATCCGACTGCGGGCCCGGACGAAACATCGGCCGATGAAACGTGCGGCGGTAACATGGGTTGGCGGGATGCGCTACTTGAGTTGGAAGCAAGTCGCACGAGGAACACGATCAGGCCACCAATAAGCCCCGCGATGAGCAGCCCCATTCTAATCAACGTCTTCGCTCGAACGCCGCCGAAGGGTGAATTCGACTGTTGCCGACCATTTCCTTGGGACCGCCAAGATTGGGCAAGCAAGGTCGGATGTGAATTGCCCGCCCAAGTCTGTTCGGAATAGACCGACGAAACGCAACCGCCGGTGACGCCGCCAGATGGTTCCGCGGCTGCGGAAACTTGGGGCGCGGCGGAAAAGCAAATACCGGCGAGCAACGTAAGCAATAACCGTGTCGTCATCTTCCAGTCTCTGTCTAGGGCCTGCGCGACTTTTTGAATCTTGTGCTGATTCTAGCAAGTCCGACGGACCGCGTAAAAGGTTATTCGCAGCAGTCGCCCTCGCTCCCAATGTCTCCTCGCGGTTGCGGGATTATGGCTTGCAAACGACAATAGAGCTGTGTGGATCATTCTATTCGAGTACGCTCAACTTACGAGTCTTCGCATGATTCATGGCCTTGTCTTTCGTTGCCTCCCGCTCGCTATCATTTGTTTGGCGGGCGGCTGTGCACCAGGAGGCTCAAGCGGCGAGGCACCGCCCAAACTGGATCGGCTGCCAAACGTCATCATCATTTTTACCGACGATCAAGGGTATGCCGACGTGGGAAGTTTCGGTGCCGAAGGTTTCGAAACGCCCAATCTAGATCGAATGGCGGCTGAAGGGATGCGGTTTACCGATTTCTATGTGGGGCAAGCCGTATGTGGTGCTTCGCGGGCGGCGCTGCTGACCGGTTGCTATCCCAATCGAATTGGGCTGTTGGGCGCTCCGAGCCACGCGACGAACCATGGCATCCACGACGACGAAATGACCATCGCCGAACTGCTCAAGCAAGAAGATTACGCCACCGCCATGTATGGCAAGTGGCACTTGGGACATCACGAAAAGTTTTTGCCTTTACAGCACGGCTTCGATGACTATTTGGGCCTGCCCTACTCGAACGATATGTGGCCCTATCATCCGACGAACAAGAGCTTTCCCGATTTGCCGCTGATCGAGGGGAATCAGGTCGTCCATCCGAAGATGACTCCCGACGATCAAAAGCAACTAACGACTCGCTATACCAACCGCGCCGTGAAGTTCATCGAAAAAAATCATGAGTGGCCTTTTTTCTTATACGTCGCGCACGCGATGCCGCACGTGCCGCTGTTTGTTTCCGAAAAGTACAACGGCAAATCGGAACAGGCCCTGTACGGCGACGTGATGATGGAAATCGATTGGTCGGTGGGCCGGATCCTCGCCGCCTTGAAGGAACACGACATTGACGACGACACGCTGGTGATCTTTACGTCCGACAATGGTCCGTGGCTTTCCTACGGCCATCATGCCGGGTCGGCGGAGCCGCTGCGCGAAGGCAAGGGGACGACGTGGGAAGGCGGCATGCGCGTGCCGTGCATCATGCGATGGCCGACGAAAATTCCGGCCGATAGCGAGTGCCGCGAAGTGGCGTCGACTATCGACATCTTGCCGACGTTGTCCTTCTTGACCGGCGCGCCGCTGTCGGGAAACAAGATTGACGGCAAGAACATTTGGCCGCTGATGTCTGGGAAGGCCGCTGCCAAGTCGCCCCACGAGGCGTTCTATTACTACTGGGGCAACGATCTGCAGGCGGTTCGCGGTGGGCAATGGAAATTGCATTTTCCACACGAATACCGGTCGCTGAAGGGTGAACCGGGCAGAGACGGATTGCCGGGTGAATATGAACACCCTGAGTGCGAACTGGAGTTGTACGATTTGCACGCGGACATCGGCGAAACAACGAATGTGGCGGCCAAGCACCCGGACGTCGTCCAACGACTTCAAGCATTCGCCAACAAGGCCCGTCAGGATTTGGGCGACGAGGTGACGTACAAAAAAGGACGTTTCGTTCGCGAGCATGGTTTGCTGTATGATTAATGGACCGCCGTTGGTTGCTCCGTAATCGGGACGAATTGGTTCGCACAGCGAACCACGACACCACGCGTGATGTGAAAGGGTGAACGCCATGGCTGACAATTTCGATCCATATCACAAGTGGCTGGGCATCGCCCCTGAAGAACAGCCTGCCGACCACTATCGCTTGCTGGGAGTGCGAACTTTCGAAAGCGATCCAGACGTGCTGGAAAACGCCGCCGACCAGCGCATGAGCCATGTGCGGAATTTTCAGGCGGGCCGCCGTAGCGACGAATCTCAGCATCTGCTGAACGAACTGGCGTCGGCGCGGCTCTGCCTGCTTAATGCCGAAAAGAGGGCTGCATACGACCGCGGCCTTCGCGCCAGCCAAAAGCCGCGCCACGACCCGCTTGACATCCCCGCCGAGCAAGTGAGTATTGCCGTCATTCCTTTTGACAACACTTCGGTTTTTGCTTCGACGGATGCCAAGCCGACGACGCGAACGCCGACCACCGGGCGGACTCAGCTAATGCTCGGGATCGCGATAGCCGCCATGCTGCTGATCGTTTTTTGCGGAGTGCTGGCCTGGGGCACCTTCGTCCCTCATGGAGACCCCGTCATCGGCACTACGGCCGGCGCGGCGCAAGTTCCACCAAGGACGGACGCTGCTAATCTTGACGATCCAATCAAAAGACCTGCGGAGAAACAATCGAAGCCCCGATCCATCGTTCCCGTCAAAGCACCCGCGTCACCCGCGCCGGCACCACCGTCTGCTAAACCGGCTTCGCCCAAGGGATCTCCACGGCTACCGGTTCCCTCAGTGCGGTCCGCCCGGCCTTCGCCCATCCGCTCGCCCGTTTCGCCGCCAGCCTCCGACGTGGTGCGACCAACAGGCGGTAGCGGCTATTCATTCGCACTACGATTTACGAAAGAGGCGGGTCTGGAATTAACGAACACCGCGGGCGTGCTTCTTCCAGGCGCGGCGGGCACGATTGAGTTTTGGGCCAGGCTTGAGCCTTCGCATCCGTATCACGAGATTCTCGGCGATCGAATCCAAGCGGGAAGCCATCCCGATCTGCGCGGTAACGGCAACGATCGAGAGTTCGCGGGTTGGAACGGCGCGGTCTATGTTCGCGATGGCGATCGCCGCTGGACCACGTCGATGGCGTTTACGGGGGGCTTCAACAATTCCTGTGAGCCAAGCGGCCACATTTGGCGGCACTACGCATTTGTTTCCGATATGAGCCATCTGACCATGTATGTCGATGGCCGGCGGACCGTTTTGGCTCCGATCGAAAACTGGAAACAGAGCCCGCTCAATGTCTTTCTCGGACGCCGCGAACTAAGTCGATTTCAGAGCGGCTTTGTCGGCGAAGTGTGCGCGGTCAAGATTTCCTCTCGTTCCAACTACGCGGGCGACTTCCTCCCGCCGGAACGGTTTGAAAAGGACAAGCACACCGTATTGCTGCTGGATTTTTCCAAAGGAGAGGGCGAGATGCTGCCCGACCTCTCGGGCAATAATCGGTCGGGCAAGATTCACGGCGCGACTTGGGTGCCGATCGGGATGCTTGATTGAGCGGCGAGCGGGAGTGAATCCATGGCAGTGCTTGGCGACATCAAAGTCATCACACCGAGGCAGCAATATTCGCCAGAATGATGAGCCCGTTGAGAATCGTCGTGATGATTCCACAGACCATGCCCGCCGTCGTCATTCCTCGTCCCGTGGGATCCATGCGGCCGAGCCGCATTGCGGAAAGATCTTCATTGCACATGTACCAGGCGGCGATTCCCAAAATAAGGCATGGACAGAAAAAGGAAAGGATGCCCAGAACGAGAATCGTCACACCTCTATGTGGTTGCTGGCGGCCATAAGGTCCCACCGTGGCTGGCCCACCAGCTCCGTGGGGAGCGGTATACGGATTCGCCGCGCCGGCGGCAACATTTGGCGAATCACCAGAAAATGGATTGGCGGCCGGTTGGCGACCGGACGAAGCCAACGACGGATAGAGTTGACTGGCCTCCAGCCAGTTGGGATCCCTGTCTCGGCGAAGTTGGCAGCCGGCGGTGATGCGACCCTCTTGATACCACGAATCCAACTCGGTCTTGGTTACCGGACCGTAAATGCTGCCGTCCTCGGTGCGCATTCGCCAGTTTTCATCGGCAGTTTGCCCTCCAGCAAGATGCGAACCAGCGGCTCCGCTCGTCGCCGGCACGGGCATGATGTTCTGGCAGTCGGGGCATCGCGCTTGCTTGCCCGCGTTGTCTTCGCCGACGCGCAGAGTTTTCCCACATCGAGAACATAAGAATTCAATCGGCATGTTTTGACTTTCCGACCCAAGGCCCGACGTGATTACGTTAAAAACCCGATGCCGCACCCAATAAAAATACAAAAACCATGATTACCGCGGCGACGATCCAAACGAGGGACATGATCATTCCTAGGATTTGCCCCGCTCGAGTCAAGGGCTTTCCGCTGGGATCCATCCGCCGGGCCTCCATGTCATTTAGATCCGACGACCCCATGACCCATGCCATGATGCTCAGCACGGGACAAATGAACCAGACAACAAAACCGGCGATCCCCAGTCCCAGGATCAGACCGCCGCGATGCGGCACCGTATACTGTTGCGAAGCCGGACCGGCAATCGTACTGCCAGAGCCCCGATCCGAAAACGCCGATTCCATGCCCGCCGTGGCGGCCGAGTCGGTGGACACTTGGCTGGCGATTGAAGAAGGTATTCCCCCGGGCCGCAACACGAGATACACCTCGTCAGCGGTCTGCCAGCCCGCGGCATTCTCTGGCCGCAAATAACACTCATGAGTTACGCGTCCTTGCACCACCCATTCGTCCAAAGTGGATTTGTTGACGGGGCCAAAAGCCTGGCCTTCGGGCGTTCGCATAAGCCATGAGGTGGGGGTGGCGCTGTCGGTGGGAATCGCGGTGGTAGTGGGCTCGGCGGTAGGACCAGATCGAGGCAGTTCGGTCGTCGGGTCTTCGCGACTCAGGTCTTCGCGACTCAGTTCCTCGCGACTCAGTTCCTCGCGACTTGGTTCAGCGGCTTCGACAATCTGTCCCGGAACGGTGTGGATGCTACTGCAAATGGGGCACCGAACGGAACGTCCCGCAAAAGAATCGTTCACTTCTAGACGGCGACCACAGCTTGGGCAATTGGCTTGGATCGGCATTCGCGGTTTGCCTCGCTTTAATCGACACGCCGTCAAAACGACAGTTATCCGACACTGCTGGCCCGTCCGGCTCCACTGGCAGTTTAAACAAGCGATCCCAGGCCATCAATGATCGATCTGGCCCAGGCGGTGCGGTCGCCGTGCGCTGGTAACTCCGCTTGACCCCCCCCACACCGGATTTTAGACTGCTAAACTACATCCGCGTGGGCGGCACATAGAAAACGAGAGGTCTGGACCGTGAAGCGGGCCATCATAAGCGATATTCACGGCAATCTCGAAGCGCTAACCGCGGTGATGGCCGATATTCAAGAGCAAGGGATCGGTGAGATCTTTTGTTTGGGCGACGTGATCGGCTATGGTCCCAACCCGCGCGAATGCATCGACCAGATCATGCAGTTCGACGTGTGTATCCTTGGCAATCATGACCAAGGAGCTCTGTTCGATCCCGAGGGTTTCAGCAGTGGCGCCGAGCGCGCGATATTCTGGACCCGATCGCAGTTGGAAAATGGGAACGACAGCGGCGAGCAACTTCGGCGGTGGACATTTCTGTGCGAATTGCCACGGACCCATCGCGATGGCGATTGCCTGTTCGTGCATGGCTCGGCCCGCAGCCCGATGAATGAGTATGTGTTTCCTGAAGACATTTACAACAAAAAGAAGATCGAAAAGATCTTCAGCCTGATTGGCCGTTACTGCTTCCAGGGCCATACCCACGTGCCGGGAGTGTTTACCGAAGATTGCCGATTCTTCGGTCCAAACGATTTGGGCGGGCGTTATCGCTTGGGGCAAGAAAAGGCGATGATCAACGTCGGAAGCGTGGGCCAGCCGAGGGACAGCGACACCCGATCCTGCTATGTCGTGATGGAAGACGATTCGATCGAGTTTCGGCGTGTCGAATATCCGTTGGAGACGACGGCTCAAAAGATCTTCGACATTCCAGAGTTGGACAATTTTCTCGGCGAGCGATTGCGTGAAGGACGATAAGTAGATCCTTTGCTCAACTCCCCCTCCAGTTTTGCCGCCGAAAGCCTCTGATTTGGCGATAGTCTCTGAATTAACGTGGCGTCGATATTGCAAGAATTGCACATAAAGTGAGAATACACACACAGGTGCCAGTCGCTACGCCCATCCCACTCGGGCCCCGCCCATCGATCCCCCAAGGTTAACCAACCGTGGAAAAACGACTTCCTCTATTCTTGATCCTTTCGGTGGCCATTATCTGGCTCTACGTATGGATGTTTGGGCCCGAGGCCAAACCCAAGCCCGAGGGTGCCCCAGACGGCCAGGTCGTGGCGGGTGATCAGGACGACGACGCGGACGCGAAGGCCAAAGTTGAAGGCTCGGGCGACGACAACCCAGGCGGGGACAATAAACCAGACGGCGATAAAAAAACGGACGGCGGCAAACCGGTCGAGGATACCACCGGCGATCAGGGCACCGGCAAGAAGCCGAAAGAGGACGATCCTCCCAAGGATGGAAGTGCGATCGCCCCCTCAAAAAACGACGGGCCGCGAGAGTTTATCAGCCTAGGTTCCGTGGCGAACGGCGATGATGGAACCAAAGAGAATCCGTTTCGTTTCTTGGTAATTCTAGATTCCCGAGCCGGAACCATTCGGCGAATTGAATTGGCGGAGCGAACGGAAGCCGGCGATTTTCGATATCGCGAGCTAATAAAAGAAGGCGGCTACCTAGGCGACCTGGCGCTCTCCGAAGTGGAAGCAGGCCTGCGCGTCAATGTCGTGGGCCATGGCACGCCAGCTTGGCATGCGGGTCTCCAAGCTTGGGATCCGAACCTCAAAGCAAAATCGGAAGAGGAAACAGAAAGTAAGAAAGATGTCATTGTTGCCGTCGACGGGCAAGACCTCGATCAGTTACGACAGTCGGCGGAACTATCGGCGCTTACGCCGCTCGAAAGGTCCAAGGGAAATACGCTCACCGCGGTCGAGGCATTTGACATTTATCTGGAATCGACCAGCCCCGAGGATAAATTAGAGCTGACAGTCCTTCGCGGTGGTGAAAAAAAGAAACTCGTCGCCACGCTTTCGAAACGTCCGCTTTCTATCATTCGGCCCGAGGTCGAAACGATTAAAGACGACGTGAAGCTGTTGCGCGATGATGAACATCAATCGTCATTCTCAATGACGCTGGGCAATTGGGAAAAGGGAAAATGGAAGCCGCTGGCCGAAGTGGCGGAAGACGGCATGTTCACCGGCAACTGGACCGTGCCCAAGTCGGGAGACAAACGAAACGACAAGGAGAAGCCAAGCGTCGAGTTTCATTATCAGGCCGACGGCTTCACGGTGATCAAACGCTTCTCGTTGGTGCCGACTCCCAGCGATCAAATTTCGAACTCCGATTACAAGTCGTATCACCTCGAGTTCGACATCGAAATCAAAAACACGAGCAGCCAGACGTCGTCGATTGCTTATCTCTTGCGAGGCCCCGCCGGCTTGCCGACCGAAGGCTGGTGGTACTCCAATAAAATTGCCCGAGGCTTTGGCGCTGCGGGCGCGCGGGATGTTATTTGGTCGTCCAAGTCGCTTGGCGACAATGATTTTCGGCTGTGGGGCTGCCCGTTGATCGTGAAGAACACGATCAAAGACAAGCTGTTATCAAATCATTTCTTTACCACCAACGAAAACGAAGACGGCCGCCAACTCACCTATACCGGCGGCGACGCGCAGTATTTTTCTGTCTTGATGCAACCGTCTGCCGATTCCGACGCACAAGAGTTCGTGCTGGCAGAGGGCCGGGCCGTCACGATGGGCCGAGTGCCGGAAAAGCATCCCGGATCGATCCAGGCCAAACGCTTCAACACCACGTTCGAACTGATTAGCGAATCGCGACAACTGAAGCCGGACCAATCACTTCATCACGAGTTCATCGTGTTTGCCGGCCCCAAGCAGCCGAATTTGCTGGCCGAGTACGAGATGGAAGAGGTGGTCTATTACGGCTGGTTCGGCGTGGTTTCGCGGCCGCTGGTGTGGCTACTGCACCAGTTTTACCGCGTCGTGGGTAATTACGGCATCGCGATTATCATGCTCACAATCTTGGTTCGATGCTGCATGATTCCAATCAGCCGCAAGGCGGCTCGCAACGCGCAGATGATGCAAGTGCTGGCTCCCGAAATGAAGCGGATTGCCGACAAATATAAAAACGACATGGAGAAACGCGGCAAGGCACAGCAGGATCTGTTTCGCAAAAACAACTACAACCCATTCGGCGGATGCTTGTTGATGTTCTTGCAACTACCCGTGTTTATCGGGTTGTATCGCGGTCTTTCCGTCGACATTGCTCTGCGCGACAAGGCGCTCATTCCCGGCGTGGATTGGTGCTCGAACCTAGCGGGTCCCGACCGGCTCTTTTTCTGGGGTGATTGGATGTTCTGGGCAGCCCCCGACGGATGGCTGGGCCCGTATTTCAATATCTTGCCGATCATCACGGTGGTGCTGTTTCTCGTTCAGCAGAAGATGTTCACGCCGCCGCCGACCGACGAACAGCAACAGATGACGCACCGCATGATGTCCTTCATGACGCTGTTCATCGGGTTTATGTTTTTCAAGGTTCCCAGCGGGCTGTGCATTTACTTCATCACTTCCAGCCTATGGGGAATCATCGAACGCAAACTGTTGCCCAAGCCGAAGTTGCCGGAGAATTTGCGGCACCTGCTAGACGACGGAAAGAAACCCCAGAGCAAGAGCGCGAAGAAGTCAAAGGGGCTCAAAGAAGACCGATCAGCGGACAAGAAGAAGCGGCCCAAGCCAGAGAATCCAGACGATTCGGACGCGTCCGCGAAGGCGGCATCGAATGAGAGTGGCGCTGCTTCCGAGGATAGCTCGGAGGGTGAACTTTCTGACACCGACAGCGCGTCGACTGACAGCAACGGGCACCCCAAGGTTGAGCGACAATTTCAAAAGTCGAACGACGGCGATTCGAAGAAACAAGAGAAACGACGCCAACGCAGAGATCGACGCAGGAAGGGCCGTGACGAAGTTTCGGATTGAGTTCTCCCCCTTGCCAAGTAGGAATTAGAGGGGATCGCCCTTCAATTCGCGCAGCATGTCGGCCAACAACTCCAACGGCAGTCCCACGACGTTCGACGTGCTGCCGACCAAGATGTGGATCCAATCCAGCCCGTCTTGAAAGCCAAAGGCTCCCGCCTTGCCCTGCCAATCGCCGGTGTCGAGATATGCTTCCAAATTGGCGTCGGATATCGAGTCCATTTTCAATTTGGTTGAATCAACCTTTACGAGTGTCTTGTTATCGGGCCGGCGCCACAAGCAAACACCCGTGTAGACATGATGTACACAGCCGCTCATCAACCGCAGCATTTGGCGGGCGTGTTCTCTGTTCTCGGGCTTGCCCAGAATGCGGCCACGGCACTCCGCTACCGTGTCGGCACCGATGACAATGCCCTCCGGACAAGCGGTCGCCACGTCGGCCGCCTTTTGATATGCCAGCCGAGCGACCAATTCCGGCGGTGTTTCCCGGCTGCAAACGCCACATTCCGCCGCGTCGCTGGGCCGCAGCACTTTAAAGTCGTAGCCGGCTTGTTGCAACAGTTCACGTCGTCTGGGCGATCCGCTGGCGAGTATCAGTTGGGAATGAGCGTCCACCATGAACGGAGATCTCTTCGGCCTATCTAATCGTCACGGCTGGATGAATAATGGAGGAAAACGCAATCGGCTGCGAACCGGCGAATCCCTAATTGGCGAATCACCTTAATCGGCGAATCGCATGGTGCCACAGTGACCAACATATCGAATGAATCGTCTTTCGGCACGACCATGCGGCCCAAGCTTCCCAAAATCCTGTTAGAAGACAACCACCTATTGGCGGTCGACAAACCAGCCGGCTTGGCCACGATGGGGGTCGGGAAAGAAGAGCCGAGCCTGCTAACGTGGGCCAAGGACTATTTGAAGCGGGCGTACGACAAGCCGGGAAATGTATACGTTGGCATTGTCAGTCGCCTAGACGCCCCCGTAACGGGAATCGTCATCATGGCCCGCACCTCGAAGGCGGCTGCTCGCTTGACCGAACAGTTTCGCGCGAGCGAGGTTGAAAAAACGTATTGGGCCTTGGTTGCGGGTCGCCCAAGGCCCGCCGCTGGCGACCTAGAAGATTGGATCAAGAAAGACGAGCGGCATCGCAAAGTCCACCTCTGCCAACCGGGACAACCCGGCGCGCGGCAGGCACGCCTGTCTTATCGCACACTGGCGAAAATGAACGACAAAACACTATTGGAAGTGCGTCTGCACACGGGCCGCAAACACCAAATAAGGGTGCAACTGGCCCACCTGGGACACCCCATAATCGGCGACCGCAAGTACGGTAGCCGCGCGCCCTTCGCTGCCGGGATCGCCCTTCATTCCAGGCGTCTTGGGTTTACCCATCCAGTGCAAAAATCGGCGGTCGAACTGGTGGCACCGTTGCCCAACACCTGGTTGAAAATCGGGGTTCCAGAGCGCCAATCCTGATTTATCCTAGATTCATACAAAAGATCCTTGGCGCGAGCGATTCAATGCCGATAATCGACAGTCTCCGGCCGCTTGCTTACTAGGATGTGCTATGTTCGCTAAGCTGTTGCTAGTGTTCTGGCTTACGCAACGATCATTGAGGAATCCCAACGGTGGCTGACTCTGGCGAAAACAAATTTCGCAGTTCTTGCCTTCTAAGTGGTTTGGTGACCCAAGACCAGATCTCCGAGGCTGAACAGGTCGCTCGCGCCGATACGGACAATCCCTACGCCCAAGCGGTCCAAGTGGCTGGCGACGAATTGGCTGAAAAGCTGGTCGAGATGAACGTCTTGACCCAGTACCAGGCCGATCAACTCAAGGCCGGCCGGACCAAGCTCAGCCTGGGTCCCTACACCGTTACCGATTCCATTGGTCGCGGCGGAATGGGGGAAGTCTACAAAGCGACTCATGAAGTGATGGGCCGTGAGTGCGCGGTCAAGGTCCTGCCCCGGGAAAAATCGACACCCGAGGCGATCGCCAGCTTTCGACGTGAAATCCGCGCGCAAGCCAAGCTCGATCATCCCAATCTGGTCCGCGCTTACGACGCGGGCGAAGATGGCAAGGTCCACTATCTAGTCGTCGAATACGTACCGGGCATCGACCTGCGTCGCTTGGTGCGTTCGCGTGGCCGTCTCACGCAACAACAAAGCGCCCGAATCATCATGCAGGCCGCTTTGTCGCTTGAGCACGCTCACGAAAACGGACTCATCCACCGCGACGTCAAGCCCGGCAACATTTTGGTGACTCCAGAAGGAGTGGCAAAAGTTTCCGATCTGGGATTAGCCGGCTATAGCAAAGGCGGCGAGGAAGACCCCAGGGCGGGGAAAATCGTCGGCACGGCCGACTATCTCTCCCCCGAACAGATCAAAACGCCCCGCGATGTAAACGCCGCCAGCGATATCTACTCCTTGGGCTGCACGCTCTACTATGCCATCACGGGCAAAGTGCCCTATCCCGGTGGAACGACGCAGAGCAAGGCCACGCGCCATCTTTACGAAACGCCTTGGCACCCTCGGCGTTTCAACGAAGAGATCAGCGACGACTTCGTGGATCTGATCGCCGATATGATGGAGAAGGACCCGACCCAGCGCATCCAAACGATGGCCGACGTGGCCCACCGCTTGGAGCCGTGGGCCAGCGACTCGGATCCGTTGCCGTCGCAACAACTGACCCGTCGTTCTCCTTGGATGTCTCCGCCGCTGCCCACGGGAGGCGTTGACGAAGAACTGGAAATCAATCTCAAGGATACCGGTTCGGCAACCTTTGATGCCGCCGACTTTGTGTCAGTGGATGGCGAGAGTCAGATTTCACAAGGCACAACCAGCGCGGCATCCGAGAGCCAAGAGACTCGGCGAGTCGGCCGAGAACCGCCTCCTCCGCCCATCTTGGCCGACGACGAGGCTCCAGCGCCCATGGCCGCCTCGCCGATTGTTTTGGTGACGGTTGCCCTTGCCATTGCCGTTCCGATTTCGCTGTTCATCGGCGGCTTCGTCGGCTTCTTACTGGCGATGTTGGTCTTTCGCTAATGTTGCCCTTTCGCAACATTCGATGATGCCGCTTTGCACTTCTCTCGCTATTCCTTAGCGGCCGCAAAACAAAATCGGGCCGAATTGTCCTCGCTTTCTTGGGCGTGTCACACGAAATGGTCTCGTCGCATTTCGATTGGCATCGAGTTTGCAAATTGACCTGCCAGGCGACCCATTGAGTACGGTCGTCAAAGCGGTCTGCCGCGAGCCTCCGTCCCCTCGGGCTCGCGCATTCCGCATTCATAAGCCCCACTGACATCACTTCACCGGCGAAGACCTTATGCAAGCAAGCGAAACAATCGAACTGGCCGCCCTGTTGGCAAGCCGCAGCGACCTGCTGTTGCTCGGAATCGAAGATCTGTCGGAGCGATCCCTGCACGACTACTGGACCGCTTCCAAATGCAGGCAAGATCGTTGGGTCCATGCCTTGAAAGGCCTCGAAGACGGAAGCCAACAGGGCGTCCCATCCAACAAACTCGTTTCCGTAATCGAGGAACTTCTGGTCAGCGAATTATTGACGCGAGTTTGGGCCGCCACACTGACCGCTCACGACCGCCTGCGCGGCACCAATCGTTGCGAGTCCATCGGGCGCAGCATCCTGATCGGACACATGGAAGTTCGCAACCGAGCTCTGAACATCATGCTCCGCGGTACGGGGATCGATGTAGAGCAAACCGTCGCCTTGAATGACTTGCGGCGAAAGGTCGAGCGGTGGACCGACCTGCTACTTGCCTTTCTTGCTCACAACGGCAGTGTTTCCGAGATGGCTTTTGATGCATCGCGATTTCAAGACCACGCCGACGATCTTCGCCACAGCCGGCGACAAGGAAAGTGGGATTTGGTGGTTCAGGTTCTCATGGCGTCACTGAAGTCTGCCTTCGCCGAAAAGCTCGCCCCGGATTCTCCCAACGCCGACCTCAACCAAAAAGTCAGTGAAGCCATCTTGCTGTCGCTTCCGCCCGATCTGTTCGATTCGACGGGCCTATTCAAATCACTGTGGCTGCTGCGGATGCACCACGTCGCCAACGAAACCGAAGGAATGATTCGTCAGTACTTGTCGCACGACGATGAATCGCATCGAGACTCCGCGATCCACGGTGCGACGCCGCGGTTTTAGAGTCGAAATCCGAAACGAATTCAGGAATTGAAACCAATTGGACAGCGCCACGTTCTGTGAGCGGAAGGGCGATAGCCCCCGTTTTTTCGGCGCATACGGGCGGTTGCCGCCTTGCCGCTCACAAACGTAAACCGTGCCGGTTGCCGATTGGGACCAAGGTGGCGCTGTCCAACTAAATGACCAAAGTTCGAGATTCAAGCCGCGCTTTCGACCCCCTCTAACTCCCCCTTGGCAAGGGG
>JAJDEH010000479.1 GCA_029259935.1 Planctomycetota bacterium | reverse complement strand
CATGAGCAATTTGTCGCCATCCTGATCGACCGCTCGGCCAGCATGCAAGCCGAGGGCCAAGGCACCAACCTCGTGGAGGAAGCCGTTGCTCAGGCACGGAAAGTGATCAAAGCGAGCGACAAAAATACTCGCGTGGAGGTTGCCTTTTTCGACCATAAGGTGAGGCCGCTTGGCGGTCAGTTAGACGGCGACGTCGTCAGCCAGTTGCAAGCTTCCGAGACCGCGTATTGTGCAACTGACTACGGAGCCGCGTTGGCCTGGGCACGCGATATTTGCGTCAATTCGGGGGCGGGCGAAAAAGAGCTGCACGTATTTACGGACTTTCAGCGTTCGGGATTCGATTGGAGCGACATGCAATCCATGCCTCGGGACGTGAAGGTGCGTTTGCACGAACTGGGGCAGGGATCGCCGAGCAACGTCGCCGTGACCGCCGCCGATCTATCGAGAACCTTGATTCGTCCAGGCGAGACCGCGACCGTGGCCGCCACCATTCTGAATTCAAGCCCCTTTCCTCGTGAACCGTTAACGGTGCGATTGTTCTTGCGCAGCGAACGCCGCAGCTACAACAAGCAACAGCAAATTAACCTCGCCCCCGGCGCGCTGGAAACGTTTGAATTCGAAATCGAAGATCTCCAACCTGGGTTTTGGCAAGGCCAGGTGGAAGTTGAGGTCGAAGACGCGGATGACGACTTGCGATTCGATAACAAGCGGTACTTGGCCGTGATGGCCGCGCCGCGTTGGAACGTGCTGGTCGTCGATGGTCAGCCGCACGCATCAGCCGTACTGGGCGAAACGTATTTCCTAGAAGCTGCCTTGCGTTTGGCTCCGCCCGGCGAGTCATTTCCAGATACTCCTTACCAGCCAACCATCGTGCCTCACGATGGCGTGCTTCCCGACCTCGAAGGGCAAGATCTGGTTGTGTTGGCGAATGTGTCCAGCATCAATCCCGACGACGCGAAACGCCTCGGTGAATTTGTTGAGCAGGGAGGCGGGGTGGTCGTCTTTTGCGGCGACAAGGTCGAATCGGATGGTTATGAAGCTTTGAAAACCGTCGGGCTCTCGCCCGGAGCGATCCGCGGGGCTCGGCAGTCGAACGACTTGCCGTGGCGAATCCGAGAATGGGATGAACGGCATTCGATCTTCACCGCTTTCAACGATCCTCAACACGGCGATCTGCGCCGGCTGGGGTTCCACGGTTACACAAGAATCGAACCCACCGAGCAAGCCCATGTGCTGGCCACGTTTCGAGGCGGCGACCCGGCGCTTTTAGAACTTAATAAGGGTCGTGGCCAGGTGTTGTGGTTTACCTCGGCCTGCGACCGCCAGTGGAGTGATTGGGCGCGCAGCCGCCTTTATCTGCCCTTGGTTCACCAAATGCTCGGCCACTTGACGGGACTCAACGAAGGAGGTCCCGTGCGGCACCAAGTGATCGATTCGCTGACCGATCTCGCGCCCGATGTGAAACCGGGTGTATATGAGCGCGACCGATTTTGGCAGGTCGTCAACGTCAGCCCCCGCGAATCAGAAACCGACCGTTGCGATGCGGAGGAATTCATCGAGCGGTTTGAATTAAATGTCACGGATTCGGCGGAGCCCGCCCTAACGAAGCTGGCGTCGGTCGGTCCGACCACGGCCGAACTTCGCGACGACGAGATTTGGCATTGGGTCATCTTCGCCTTGGTGGGGATGCTTTGCCTGGAATGTTTGCTTGCAAATCGAACGACCGCATAATTGCGATTGAATGAGGAACCCAAGTATGAGTCCTTCTGAATCCAAACTGGCCTTCATGGAACGATTTGATTCTGTTCTATCGGGAATCCGACGAACGTATATTGGCCAAGCAATTTGCTGGGCGCTATTGGTTGGCTTCGGCGGACTCGCGGCTTTGGCCTCGTGGGATTTCGCCTACGAAGTGGGCTATGCCGACCGAGCCGTGGGCCTGGCGGTGATCGCGTTGGTTTCCTTCACGTTGGCGATCGTCTGGACGTGGCGGGCGATTCGAAATTGGAGCCGTCCGAGTACGGCGATCGAGATTGAGCAGCGGTTTCCCGAGTTGGGCCAAGCGGTTCGCACGTCGGTGCAGTTTGGCGGACGCAGCGAAGAACAGATCGGGTCCGAGGGAGTCGCCGCGTCGCTGGTCACCGCGCTGGCGGAAGAAACCGAACACCGTGCGGCACCCTTGAAAATCGACTCTATCATTCCCCGCAAACGATTTCGTTTTGCCGGCGTACTCCTAGTCTGCGCGCTCGTTCTCGGTTTAGGGGCCGTGCTAATGAGTTGGGAGTGGCGGCTGGCCGTTACGCGAGTGTTGCTGGGCAATCAGCCCTACACCGAAATTGAAATCACGCCGGGCAATGTGGTCGTCGACGAGGGCGATGACCTGAATCTAGCGGTGGCCGTCACGGGGCGCACCAATCGCGACGTCGTTTTGATGACGCGCCGGACGAACGATCCGCAATCCGGTTGGACCGAGCATTCGTTGTCGACGACCCAGGCGGAGCGGAAGGAACCAAGGAAGGTGAATTACGAGTTTCCGCTGCCCAACATCAGCGAGCCGTTGGAATATCGCGTCGTGGCGGGTCCCGCGCGGAGTGACATTTTTCAGCTCGGCGTTCGCTTTCCCTTGTCGCTTGAAGAGATGCAAGTCGAAATCGCGCCGCCCGAATATACGGCCCTAGAATCTTACACCAACGACGAGCCTAACTTTACCGTGATAGATGGCTCGACGGTAACTTGGAGCTTGCGTCTCGATCGAGAGCCAGCAAGTGCGTCTTTGATCCTGACCGAAACCGGTCGGCGGCTGGGTCCCGGCGAGAAACCGGAAGTTCAGTTGATTCCGCTCGTCATTGATGGCCCCTTGTTGCGTGCAACCGCGACGCTATTCGACGACCAGACCTACACGATCGTGGCCGAAGCCGCGGACGGCATGCACCTGCCGGCCAACAAGTTTCGCGTCCGTGTTCGCCACGACGAACCGCCGCAAGTCTGGTTCGAAGAACCGGGAGAAGCGGTCGATGTGCATAGCCTGGCGGAAGTGCTGCTGCGAATTCGGGCTCGAGACGACTTTGGCCTCAAGCGTGTCGGCATCAAGTTCGAAGTTAACAACGAAGAAGAATTCACGTTGTTGGAAAAGGACGACTATCTCGAATTGGCCCAGGAAATGGCCGCCAACGGTGGCAAGCTAAATCTGCGAACGCGAGATGCCCTGGAGCGTCTGCTGCCGCTGGAATTCTTCACGTTGAACCAGAAAGACAGCGTGGCCTATTACGCCTTTGCCGAAGACAATCACCCCAGTGGACGGAACTACACGGAAACCGATCTGCGATTCATCGACATTCGCCCCTTCCGCCGCCTGTATAGAATGCCGGACGAAGGTGACGGCGACAATCAGAATGATCCCGCCGAGGTCCGCACCTTGGAAGAGATCATCGGTCGCCAGCGATTCAACCTCAATCGCACGATCCGGCTGCAAAAGAAAACCGAGTTGGGCGGCGAACCAAGTTTGGTCACGGTCGATCGCTTGGCCAATTTTGAGGACGATCTGGCTCGCTCGACGCGTGAGTTGGCCGAGTTTTTGGAATCACGAGAGATTGAGGGCAGCGATCTCGTTTTTCAAGCCTCGGGTGTGATGGAAACTGCTGTCGATACGCTCAATGTGGGTCAGTACGAAATCAGCAGCCAGCAGCAAAAGGACTCCCTGCGCTTGCTTATCGAAGCCCGTGATCGCATCGAAGTCTTTTTGAACAGCAACGCCAGCGCCGCCCAACGAGCCGCCCTGCGCAGTTTTGACCGGATGCAAACGCAAAAACTTCGTCGTCCGCAACAGGACCGCGAAGATGAAGAAAATCCCGAGCGCTTGGTCGAGCGTCTAAAACGTCTCGCGGATGAACAGGAAGTCATCTATCGAACGCTGTCGGCAACCAACCTAGGTGGCGCGGGCCAGCAAGAAGATGTCGAGCCTGCCGAAGTCGAAGGAGGCCAGGGTGAGTCCGACAACGCCAAATCGACCGACGGTGAGGGATCGAGTAAGGCGGACGGAGAGTCCGACGATCCGGCGGACGAAGAAGGCGATGAAAAGGGCGACGAACCGAAGGAAGGCGACAGCGAAACGAAGGACGCGGGTCAGGAGAAGAGCGGCGAGAAGGAAGGCGAGGGCAATGAAGCCGCCGATGAGACGAAGCCCAAACAGCCCGTCGAAATGACTCGCGAGGAACTTGAGCAGAAGCAGCAGGACATTGCATTGGAAGCTCGCGAGATCGAAGACATCTTGAATCGCATTCGCAATATGTCGGAGTTAGCTCGCTCTCGGGCCGGCGATGCCGCGGATGCCACGGATCAAGTTTCCGGGTCATTGGATCGTGGCAACACCAAGCAAGCGATCCAGAAGTCGCGCGACTCGGTAAACATGTTGCGTGAGCTGGCGCTCAACGTGGAAGGTGTCTCGGCACGGGAAGCCGCCACCAAAATCGGCATGTCCCGCGATATTTCCGGCGGATTGTCGTTCGTGGAACGCGATTTGGCCCAGAGAGCAAAGCGAGCGGAAGGAGCAAGCGGTGGAGATGATCCCGAATCGCCGGAAGAACGAGAGGATCGGGCTGCAGCACTGGCGGCTCGAGCCGACCGCTTAGCCGAGCGCGGAGAGACTCTAAAAGACATCCTCGATTCGGTGGTCCAAACAAACTCGCCAGGAGACAGCGGCGCGATCCGCGAAGTGGACGACGTACTCGGCGAGGGCGAGTTGGAGGAAACGGTGGAGCGAATGACGGATGTCTCGGTCATGCTATCGGAGAGCCGTTTGCAAGACGCGCGCGTCGAAGCCGGGGCGATTGCCGACAATTTGGAGGCGACCTCGCGGCGCTTGGACCAAATCTATCGCATGATTGTTCAGCCGCGCGTCGAACAATTGACACAACTCGAAAGCCGCGCCGGAAAGCTGGCGCGAGAATTGAACGAACTGGAAACCAATCAGCAAATATCGACTTGGCATTCCGACGCGGTCGAATTGCTGGACGACCTTGATAAAGCCGACGTGGCCCCGGAAGCCGTCGACGAAATGTACCAGACGATGCAACAGGAAGGCTGGGGTAAACGTGTGAGCAGTTCGGATTGGGGTTGGGATAAACGCGAACAGACGTACGTTGCTCCACGGCGATACCACGAAGCGGTGCGTGCGGTGATCGAAGAGCTGCAGGAGCAAATGCAAGAAGTTATATTGACCGACTTGGTAGCCAGCGAAGACGAGGCCACGCCGCCGAAATATAGAGCCCTCGTCGACCGCTACATTCAGGTATTGTCGTCGGACACTCGTGAGGAATCCGAATAGGGTGATCGTGCCTGGGCCCGCACGGACAATGACAAACTAGACACGAAAATTAAGTAAGAATTGCGAGGAAAGGTAAGGCCCGTTACCTTGACCTCCTGCCCGGCTTCTCCTTTCGAGGAGGGCCGGGGTTTGAATATTCAGATTCGCTAGACGGATGGAAGATAAATTGAATTTCTCGATCGACTTCCTAACACCGACATCCACGACCACGGTCATGATGGTGATCGCGGCGGTCATTATTGGCGCGCTTGTCATTCGCCTGATCGCCGGACCGCCGGCGGAAATTGCTCGGCGTGCCGGATTGCTGATCATTCGTTGCTTGATCATCGGCCTGGTGCTGCTACTGCTTGTCAATCCGGTACAAGTCACGGAAACGTCGGGCAACAAGACGCGTCCCGAGGTGTTTTATCTGCTTGACACATCCACCAGCATGCAATTGGGGACCGCCCGAACACGCTGGGACGACGTTGTGCAGATGATCCGCGACGCGGAAACGGCGACTCAAGACACGCCAGCGGATGTCAACTTGTTCCGTTTTGGCCACCGCCTGTCATCGATCGACGGATTGGCGAGTCTGGGGATCGGACAACTGCAAGGGCAGCCGGTCGTGCAGGCTTCCAGCGGTTCGGGAACGGCCGACGGCGCGACGCAAGTTGTGACACCCGACGATGCTGATACTAGATTACTGATGGCGTTACGGCAGTTGACGAGCCGTTTTGGTCGATCGCCCCCAGCTTCAATCGTGCTGTTTTCCGATGGCCGGGCCCGTGACGGGGCCGGCATCGAAGAGGTTGCCCGCCACTTTTCCGAATTGGACGTGCCAATCCATGTCGTGCCGGTGGGTGAACTGACCGGTAGTGGCGATGTGGCCCTGGTAGCAGCCGTGGTTCCGGAAACGGTGCGCCGGCATTCGCGAGTCGAAGTTCAGGTTTTTCTGCGCAGCTATGGATATGACGGTCAGCGGGCCGAAGTACAGTTGAAAACGGTGGGGACGCCGGAAGCCCCCAGCCGCATTTTGGGCACGCCCCAACCGGTAACGCTGCGCAGCGGTTTTCAGCCGGTGACGCTTTCTTTTCGGGCCGACGAAGACACGCGCGATCTGCTGATCGAAGTGCCGATTCTGCCCGGCGAAGTGTCGACACAAAACAATTTGGCGACCGCGGAAACCTTTATCGAGCAAACCAAAATTCGCGTTCTATACGTGGAAGGCAGCCGCCAATTGCCTCGGGCCGTTCGCCGTGGCGAGGCGATTGTCGTCGAGGGTCCATACTCGGACCTGTACAAGGCATTGGCCTCGGACTTGGACGTGGAATGCGTCGTGGTGTCGGGTTCCTACGGCAACCTGCGGCGTCTGGTCGTCGCCGACGGCAGCCTGGATTCCCAACGCGGCTTTCCCGAATCAAGTGCGGAACTCTCCGCCTTTGACGGATTGATTCTCAGCAACGTCCGACGCGATCAGTTTACCGACGAACAAATCGGTTGGATCGAGCGGTGGGTCAACGAGCGGGGCGGCGGATTGTGCATGGTCGGCGGGCCAAGCAGCTTCGCTTCCGGCGGCTGGAACGACACCGAAATTGAAAAGATGCTGCCAGTTCTAATTCAAGACGGGCAGGAAGACTGGGATCCAAGTGTTGAAGTCGCGGCCGCTATTGACACCACCGGTAAGACGCATCCGATTTGGAATATGGTCGATGATGTCGCCAAGAATAGAACGATACTCGAATCGTTTCCGGCTTTCGAAGGCACTAATCTGGAATTACGGGTGAAGTCGGCGCTCGCCGAGTCGCTGGCCACCGCCAAAGTCGGTTCTCGTGATCGCATGCCGGTCGTGGCGGTCGGACGCTACGGCAAAGGCCGCACGATGGCCCTGTCGACCGCGATTACGGCTCCCTGGGCCAACGCCTTCCTCAACGATTGGGGAGAAGGCGATAGTCGATACTATTTGAAGTTTTGGCGCAACGTCGTCTACTGGATGACCGAAAGCTCGGACATTGGGCGGCGCAGGTTAATTGCCGAAGTCGACAAGAATTACTATCGCCCCGGCGACAAGATTCAACTGCGGGCGGTGGCCTACGACGAAGGCGCGAACCTGACGCAAGATTATCGAATCGAAGTCATGGTTGAACCACAATCGGCCGAACTCGACGACGAGGCTCTCTACTCGCCGATCCTATGGCCCGATGGCATGCCGCGTGAAGAAGGGTACGATGGTCGGTTGGCGATATGGGGCGAACAAATTGTGTTGCCCAAGCTAAATTCGCGAACCGCGGGGCCGCTTGGGGCCAGCGATTTCGGCTATGGCATTGAATTGCAAATCAATGATATTCTGTCGGCCGGGGCCGCGAAAGAAGGACTGCGGATCGAATTGACGGCGATGGAGGATCAGACACAGGTCGACAGCACCTCGATGCAGATCCAGCTTTTGCATGATCCGTTCGAGCAACAAAATCCCTTCCCGAATCATGACTTGCTAAAAACCATTGCTGATACATCGGGCGGCAAGGTTGTCAACAGCGCGCGCGAATTGGCGGCGTTAATCAGTGATCTTCCCATAACCGCCGGTCCACCGACCCTGAGTCGCAGCCCTCTTTGGAGCAGTTGGTGGGTGTGGTCGCTGTTGGTCGGCATGCTGACGGTGGAATGGTTGTGGCGCAGGTATCTCGGCTTGGCATAATCACGGTTTTCTCCTTCTGCGACGCTGCCTGGGTCGTCGCGCAACCGGCCACCCTTCATCTACTGACGTGAGAAGGTCCGAAATGAACCCAACCGTTTGCTTGCTTCTATGCTTAACCCTTGGCGCGGATACCGAGCAAGACCGGCGGCGGCGACTCGAGTTCATGAAGCAGTCCGTCCGCCGTGTGGAAATTGAAATCCAAAGCGACGAGAAGGCTCGGCTCAAGCTGCACCCAGAACCGATTCAGCGATGGAACAACCCCGTCACCGGCATTCACGACGGAACTTTGTTCATTTGGCTGGATCATGGCCGCCCCATGGTAGCCGCCCAGGTTTTTCCAATTCCGGATGGCCGCTGGCTTCAAGAATTCCAGTCGCTGACCACCAACTCGCTGCGGGCCGTTCAGCAAGGGAAACAATTCTGGCTGCCCACCGAATCCGGTGTAACCTGGCGTGATCCACCTCGAGCCCAAAATCCGGCAAAGTCAGCCCCTCTGCGACTCGTTCAAATGCGGTCCATCGCGCGACAGTTCAGCGTCACCGATGTCTTTACGGGGACGGAACCAAGCCGATTGAGGCTGCTCACTAAGCCGCTTTACCGATATGGCGACGCCGGCGGCGAAGTGCTGGATGGGGCGGTCTTCTCGTTCGCGATCGGCACCGACCCGGAAGTGCTGATGTTGGTGGAAGCCCAACGCAGTGGCACCGGCGCGGTTTGGAAGATTGCCTTCGCGCCCATGACCTCCTACGCTTGCTCGGTCAAAGCGGGTGACAAAGAATTCTGGTCCTGCCCCTCAAGGCCCTCGCCCAATCCTCCGGGCAGCACGTTCATGACCTATCCATTCAAGGCGCTGGATGACTAAACAGGGGCTAGATTCATGAAATTACGTGATTGGGCGTCGTAGCGCCCGGAGTTAGCACGTTAAGTGACTGGCGGCCGGCACTTGCACGGCGAGTGCGGCGACTTACACTGGAACCTGCCGAGTCCATTATTGCCCACCGGTCAAATCACCCCGGACCCATTCCATGCATTCATTATCTCGTCGTCAACTGTTGACCGCCGGTGCTTGTGCCGCCGCGTCGTCCGCGTTTTGTTTTCGAAACTCGCCGTTGCTGGCCGCCGCGCCGCGAGGTCAGAACATGGCTTACGGTCTGGTCACCTATCAGTGGGGAAAAGACTGGGATCTCGAAACGCTGATCACCAACTGCGAAATGGCAAAGGTCCTGGGTGTGGAACTGCGGTCGACGCACGCCCACGGAGTGGAGCCTTCGCTGAACGAGCGGCGACGGGAGCAAATCGCTCGCCGCTTTGCCGACAGCGAGGTCACGCTTGTCGGTCTGGGCAGCAACGAACGGTTTGACAATCCCGACCCGGCGGTTGTCAAGAAGGCCATCGAGGATTCTAAGGCGTTTATTCGCCTCAGCCACGACGTCGGCGGCACCGGCGTCAAAGTGAAACCCGACCGCTTCTACAAAGACGTCCCCCACGAGAAGACGATCGAACAAATCGGCCGATCGCTGAACGAGATTGGTGAGTACGGCACGGGGTTCGGGCAGCAGATTCGCTTGGAAGTACATGGGCAATGCGCGGAACTGCCCACGATCAAAGCCATCCTCGACGTGGCGGACCATCCCAACGTCGCCATCTGTTGGAATTCCAACGCCCAGGACCTACAGGGCAAAGGCTTGGAAAGTAACTATCGTCTAGTGGCGAATCGGTTCGGCGCGACCTGCCATGTGCGCGAATTGGAAAGTGCGAACTATCCTTATCAAAGACTGATCGACCTGTTGGTCGCCGACGACTACGCGGGGTGGTTGATGTTGGAGTCGTCCAGCAAACCGAAGAAGCCGGTGGCCGCCTTGGCCGAACAAGCGGCCTTGTTCCAACGGATGGTACGGTCCGCCCAATCCAAGCTATGACCGTGTAGTCGCTAGCGTGGAAGTCCAAGTCTTAGCCAGCCTTTTCAGCCGAAAAGGTGGTACGTCAACGACTCATTACCGCAAACCGGCATTGTCGCCACATCGCGGATCTTGGTAAAAGCCGGTATCCCTACAGTCTTCTCCGCGCGTGATTCCGCGCGCGACTGCCCTTCGGTCCTTCTTAAGCACGCACCGCGCGGTTCGCTTGATCATCATGATGCCAAACTCGATTCGCTTCCTCGTTGTCGGCACGATCATCAGCTTGTCGCTTCCGGCAGCCGCACAAGATTATTCTAGGCCAGCAAGTGTCAACGAACTGGAACGGCTCCCCACCACTTGGGCTCCCGATGCACCTCAATCGGACCCCGCGTCGCCAGATGCCGTGCCCGATGCGGCGACGATCTATCTGCAGCCCGCCACCGGCGAGCCAGCATGGACGACGCCCCCGCCGCCCAGTGCCGAGGGTTCCTCCTGGTACCCGGGCTCGTGGCAGGTGTTTGAATATTGGGACGCAACGTTTGAATTAGGCATCAACGGCGGTGCCGGAAACGCCGAATCCCTTAGCCTCAAAACGGGAGTCAACATCGAACGTGAAGTCGATGGATTCGTGAGCAAGCTGGACGTGTCCTATGCGCGAACCACTTCCGCCACGCTGACGACGCAGGATCTGTTCATCGCCGATTTGCGCATGGAACTCGAATTCGGCGAATCGCCATGGAGCATCTTTTTCAACGAAAACTTCACCAGAGACAAGCTGCGGCCCTTCGATTGGCGAGTGACGCTCAATGCCGGTGGCGGTTACAAGTTTTTCGACAACGACTGGACCAAGCTCAACGGCCGTTTTGGTGCCGGTGTGTCGCGCGAGTTCGGTGGACCTAGCAGCAGTGCCGTCCCGGAAGGCGTCTTTGGGATGGACTACGATCAAAAGCTCACTGAAAAGCAGAAGCTTTCGGCCGTCGTCGACTACTTTCCCGATTGGGGCAATTTCGACGAGTATCGTGTGACGGCCAAAGCGGGATGGGAACTTGTCTTGGACAAGGATCCCAACCTGAGCTTGAAGTTTGAAGTTAGCGACCGCTACGACAGCACTCCGGATGGCGCCAAGCCAAACGACATCAACTACTCGATCTTGTTGCTGTGGACGCTGTAGCCGGTTCTCCCGCCGTCCACACTATTCTGCCGCCTCACTAGATCTCAAGCATCGGCAACGGCTGGTCGGGCTCTTCAATGGTGATTTCGCCGCCCACCCCCGCCGCCCGCGCTTTCTCCAGAATCACGCTGGCCATCAAGATGTCGTGTATGGCAATTCCTTTGTTAAAGTTGACGATGGTTTCGTTGGGGCTTTCGCGTCCAGGCCGGGTGCCGGCGACGACTTCGCCTGTTTGGGCGTGAGGTTGCGCCGGCAATGGACTGTAATGCGTTTCCCCCACGGTTCGGTATTGAGCCCAGTCGTCCACGATCAGCTTGTCCATTTCCGATGCGGTTGGCGAGTCCCATCCCAGGGTATGCACCGGCAACAGCAGCGCGCCCTCTTTGACCCATTCGTTCTTGAAAATGGGCTTGAGCAATTTGCCAGTGGCGGTCACCACCAGATCCGCGCCGCGAATCGCTTCTTCCGGCGTGCCACATACCTCGATTTTCAATCCAGGCGAGCGCTGCCCGATCGTATCGACGAAGGATTTAACCGAGGGTTCGTAATTATCCGACACCTTCAGCGTGGTAATGGAAGGAACCATGTGAGGTAGCGCGATCGCGTGGTACTTGCCTTGGATGCCACAGCCGACCAGTGCCATCACCGAGGCGTCTGAATTACAAAGGTGTTTTGTCGACACCGCCGAGACGGCCACCGTCCGCAACGCAGTGATGTAGGCACCCTCCATCACGGCGATGGGGAAACCAGTTTCTGGATCGTTGAGCACCAGTAGCGAGGCGAGCGCGGGAAGCCCCTTGGCAACGTTCGTGGGAAACCCCGAGATCCACTTCATGCCGCAGGCCCCTTTCCGCGGCAGATAGGCGGGCATGGCGTTGATGAACGAGTCGGGCAGCGGGTGAATCGGCAGCTTGGGCGGATTCTGCACTTGATTGGCGGCATGCTCCTGAAAGGACTGCTCGATGATTTCAACACATTCGTCGAACGAAAGCCCGACACGTTGAATGTCCGAAACGGAAAGGTAAGGAATCTTCATTTCATCGCCCTTGATTCGGCGTCGCCTAGAGGCGGCCGGGTCGGTACGGTTTGTTTAATTCGGTTTACGTCGCAGACCAGAAATTGTAACGACAAGTCCGAAATACAACAAAAGGGGAGAGACGGTACCTTCTCTTGAACATCGGAAGAATCCCGTCATGGATGAAAGGTGGAAACGAAGTCCTATTAGCAAGTAGATTCTCCAACGAGTAAGATAAGGATGATGAATAAGAAACGACAGACAGCCCGATTGGCTGCGACTTTCGTCTGCTTAGTCGCAATTGCCCGCGTTTCGTCGGCCGATTCATGGCGAGACGGAATTCAGCCGTTTTTGCGGGCACATTGCATCGACTGTCATCACGGAGAGGATGCCGAAGGAGAATTGGATCTTTCTCGTCTCGGCAGCGAATTGAACAACGCGGAAACGATGCGTCAATGGGTTGTCCTGCACGACCGCTTGGCGGCGGGCGAAATGCCGCCCAAGGATGAACCGCAACCCTCGAACGGGGAACGATCCAAAGCACTCGCCCTGTTGGCGGCGGCTCTTGGCGAAGCGGATCGTACTCGCGGAGATGTCGTACTCAGACGCCTTAACCGCAATGAATACGAAAACACTATCCGCGATTTGTTCGACATTCACGTCCAGGTGAGGCAAATTCTGCCTCAGGATAATCCGTCCTCGGGGTTCGACAACGTGGGCGAAGGATTGGCCGTTTCGGCGGAAGCCGCCGGGGCGTATTTGCGCGCGGCCGAGGTGGCGCTCGATGCCGTCTTCGGACCAAAGAAAAAGCCAAAATCCATTCATCACGCGACGAATCTGCTGGATCAAAAAACGCACGACGGCAAACCGTGGCTGGCGAACAAGATCGGCACGATGTTCCGGAAGACGGAGAAGGGCCTGGTCATCTTCCAATCCGGCTACTGCCCCACCAATCTGGTCAACTTCGCCCGGCTGCGGGCGCCCGCTGGCACCTATCGCGGCAAGATTCAAGTACGAGCCATCCAGAGCGAGGAACCGGTCACGCTTCGCATCTATGCCGGGGACACGATCGTTGGCCGCCGCGAAAAACACCTGGTTGGGTATTACGATGTGCCACCCAATGAGTGGACGACAATCGAATTCACTGACCGCTTGGTCGAAGAGGGCGGCACCTTTCAACCGAAGTGTTACGGAACGAAAGATACTCGCAAGAATGCGGATACCTATCCCGAGCCGGGCATCGAGATTGGTGACATCACGATTGAAGGCCCGCTTGAACCATGGCCGCCGCGCAGCCGCGCCAAACTGTTGGGCGATGTCGATCTGAAAAAGGGTACGCTGGATGACGCAAGAGGCATGCTCACCAAAATTCTCCCCCGCGCCTTTCGACGGCGGACCGAGCCGGACGAATTGGAGCCTTATGTCGCATTGGTCGAGTCAGCACTGGCCGAGGGCCGGTCGTTCGAATCCGCGCTGCGGCTGGGACTGAAGGCCGTACTCTGTTCGCCAGAGTTTCTGTTTCTCGACGAGCCGGGCCGCGAGGCCGTCAGCCAATACGCGTTCGCCTCCAGACTGTCATACTTTCTGTGGTCGTCCATGCCGGATCGCGAACTGCTGGCGCTGGCGTATCAAGAGAAACTTGACGACCCCCAAGTTGTGCGTCAACAGGTCGAACGCTTGCTGAACGATCCCAAGTCGAAAACGTTCACGACGAACTTCGTGGGCCAGTGGCTCGATTTGCGGGATATCGATTTCACTTCGCCCGATATGAATCTTTATCCCGAGTTTGACGAGTGGCTGAAGTTGTCGATGGTCGAAGAAACGCATCGTTTTTTCCAAGAGATCCTCGATCGCGACTTGAGCCTGATGAACTTCGTCGATTCCGACTTTACCTTCCTGAACGAGCGGCTCGCAAAGCATTACGGCATCCCCAATGTCCGCGGACAAGCGTTTCAAAAAGTCAGCCTGCCCGCTAACAGCTTGCGGGGCGGCGTGTTAACGCAAGCAAGCGTGCTAAAAGTAACCGCCAACGGTACGAACACCTCGCCGGTACTGCGCGGAGTGTGGGTGATGGAGAACATCATGGGCCGGGCCGTCCCACCGCCACCAGACAACGTTTCGGCAGTCGAACCTGACATTCGCGGCGCGACAACGCTTCGCGAGCAACTGGCCAAACACCGTGACGTGGAATCATGCGCTGTATGCCATAAGAAAATCGATCCGGCGGGCTTCGCGTTGGAGAACTTTGATGTCATTGGCGGTTGGCGAGACAAATATCGCACGCTGGGCGAAGGCAAGCGGCCCGGTTTTTCACAGCACCCCATTACATTTGCTTGGATCCGCTACAGAATTGGATTGCCCGTTGATGCCACCGGTGAAACGCCAGACGGAAAACCCTTTCGCGACATTCGCCAGTTCAAAAAGATACTGCTCAACGATCGGCACGCGATTGCCGTCTGCTTGACGAACAAGCTGGCTACTTACGCGTTGGGACGCCGCATCGGTTTTTCCGATCGGCCGAGTATCGAACACATCGTGAATAATGTCGCCAAACAGGACTACGGCCTGCGGGCTCTGGTCCATGAAATTGTACAAAGCGAAATGTTTCGGAGACCCTAGAATGGCGATCCTGTCCCGACGAACTTTCCTCCGTGCATCCGGGGTGGCGGTCAGCTTGCCGCTGCTGGAAGCGATGCAACCTACCGCCCGTGCCGCGAACGCCGCACCGAAACGGCGGATGGTCGCCGTCAATCTTGGACTGGGACTGCACGCGCCGAACATTGTCCCCAAAACAGCGGGGCGCGATTATGAACTGTCCCCCTATTTGAAGATCCTCGAAGAATTTCGCGACGACTTTACGTTCATCTCCGGGACTTCTCATCCAGGAGTGGGTGGTGGGCATCAGTCTGGCAAGTCGTTCTTGACCGCGGCCAAGCATCCCAATAGCGCCGGTTTCAAGAACTCGATCTCGCTCGATCAAATGGCGGCGGAACAATTGGGCGCGGAAACGCGTTTCAGTTCGCTCGCCCTGACCATATCCGGACCGGGACTGTCCTGGTCGCGTTCCGGCGTGGAAATCCCGGCCGAGTCGCGCCCCTCGAAGGTATTCCAACGGCTCTTTCTGGAGGGCAAGCCGAGTGAAAAGGTCCAACAGATGGAACGCCTTAAGGACGGCCAAAGTGTATTGGACGTCGTCATGGATAAGGCCGGGCGGATGAAGCGACGGCTGGGAGGACGCGATCGCGAAAAGATCGACCAGTATTTCAACGCGGTCCGCGAGGCCGAAAAGCGGCTCGTCAAGGCGCGGGCTTGGGAAGGTCGGCCCAAACCGAAAGTCGATGTTGATCCGCCCCGGGACCAAACCGACCGTGCCAAGATGCTCGAACGTCTAGGCCTGATGTACGACATGATGCACCTGGCCATTGAAACTGATTCCACTCGTTTTCTTACGTTCTTCGATACCGGCATGAACGCCGTGCCATCGATTCGCGGAGTGGATACGGATTACCACATGCTTTCGCATCATGGCAAGGATCCGGCGAAGATCGAGCAGTTGACGATCGTCGAATCCGAGGTCATCAAAGTCTTCGGCGACTTCCTGAAGAAACTGGCCGAGTCGCGGGAGGGCGGGTCGTCGTTGCTCGACAACACGATGGTTCTGTTCGGCTCGAATCTCGGCAATGCCAGTAGCCACGACACCAAGAACATGCCCCTCATTCTGGCTGGCGGCGGTTTCAAACATGGCCAGCATCTGGCTTTCGATCGCGAGAACAACTACGCCCTGCCGAAACTGTTCGTCACGATGCTCCAGCGGCTCGACTTGGAAACAGACACGTTTGCATCGTGCACGGGAACGATGGATGGCTTGAAAATGACCTGATTCGGCAGGCGCTGACTAGAAGCCGCGTGCAGTTCTTACCGAGCAAACACGTGAATCACGGCGTGTGTTGATTCCACCAGATCGTCATCCATGAGTGATCGGTCTGACTGGGCTTTAGAAACCAGCCGACCGCGAAGTCGAGGTCGCCATCCTGGTCGAAGTCGCCCATGTCGAAAGCCGCGTGCAGGGGCATGCCGGACGCCAACCGATGGCGGACAAATACGCCGGGGGCCGTTTGTTCGAGCATGATCACGCTGTCGAAATTGGCTTCGGCGGGGTCATCAAAAGTCTGTTCGGCAAGCAGAGCAACGGCGATGATATCCAGATCGTCGTCACCATCCAGATCGCCAGCCAAGGCGCGATGCACGCCGGGCATCTTGGTCAACTCGTGGTGCGTGAAAGGATACTTGCCTTCATTTTCTAGCCATTGGATGCTGTGGTAGGGCTTGATAAGAAAATCGTCGAAGGTGTCGCCGTTGGTGTACAGCACGTCTTGGTCGCCGTCCTGGTCCAGGTCGACCAGTTCGATGCCACTGGAGCCATAGGAAGGATCGGGCGAATCGAAGATCACTTCGCGCGTAAAGGACCCATTGCCGTCGTTCAAATACGCGACGATCATCTCATGTTCCTGGCTGAGAATCGTGATGAAGTCGAGCTTGCCGTCGCCGTTGAGGTCGCAGGTGGGAACTTGAATCGCCCCGTGACGCGCGTCGACCTCTTCGCTTTGAAACTTCGGAATGTCGCTCTTTTCGTCACCGCTTTTCAGCAGGCGAACGCTGCCCGATTGTCGCCAGCCGAATTCCGCGACGACAAGATCTTGCCGTCCGTTACCCGTGAAGTCGCCCGGCTGTACCACCGCCACGCGCGCCGCGTTTTTCAGCAACGCCTCGGGCTGCCAACTGCCATCATCGACCGAGCGCAGCCACTGGACCGAACCGTCCGAGTGATCCGCAGGCTGGAATTGGCCCAGATCGCCGAGGACGAAATCCATCTTGCCGTCGTTGTCCAAATCGGCCGGTTCGACGTGCGCCGGATTGGTGAACTGGGCCAGCTTGACGTGCGGGGCGTCCGCCATGTTGGGGTCCGAAAAGCGCAAGTAGCCGTGCCGCATATCGCAGGTCAGCAGCCCGGTTCCCAGGCCCGGCACGTCGCGCGTAAAGCGAACATGGGAAATCGACGGTGGGTCGTCGCCCTCGGGAATCGCCCAGTCCACTCTCTTGAATTCAACCGGCTGTGGGGTTTCAGCGTATTTGATTTCAGGTTCCGGTAGGACTTCCGGCGCATCGTTGCGGAAATACGCCAGGACTTTCATCCTAGGGGGCTCTGTAAGATCGGTCCGCTCTGAATCCTCGTAAAGCTGAAATCCCTGCTCGACCTCCGCGTCCCAATGCGATTTCGGAAAACTATCAGCTAGCGGCATTCCATGGCAGTCCGCGCAAAAGGCGACAATCTTCTTTTCTTCTTCCTTAGTCACGACGACCACCTCGTCTCCGTCGCTGGCTCCCTGGTCCGGACCTTTCGACGCCTCCGGATTGCAACCTGCGAAACAGACAAAGAACCCGGCCAGTATCCACCAGTTTTGACAACGAAAATCAAGTTTTGGAATCATGGAAATCTCAAACGGTCTGGACTGGAAAACGCGACCCTGGCGCAAGACAGGGGTACTCAATAAATTCTACTGTTGATACGCAGAAAACCGAGTGACGGTTATGCGGAAAATCTCCTAATCGCGAAAAAGATCGGGGCCACACGGCAAGCTTGCCGACGAGGCGCGCCCAAACGCACATCAAGTCGCCCCGCCGAGGCGCCAGGCCACGGATGGGCCGATTTACTTCTTCTTTCTTTTCGAAAGGTTCTTGTCGCGTGGTGCCTCGGGAACGTTGTTTTTTGGCAGCGACCGCGCGAGCTGTTTCTTCACGCCGGCCAATTTGGGATCGTCGGCCAAATTCGTGAACTCCATGGGGTCGGATCGATGATCATACAACTCTTCACCGCCGTCGGCATATCGGATGTAGCGGAAGTGCTGCGACCGCAATGCGTGGTTGTTTCGCCCGTGAGTGGTCAGCGCGGGGCGTTCCCATTCGGCGTCAGGGTCGGCCAACAACGTCCGCATGCTAACGCCTTCATGTTCTTGACCTTTTGGATTTGAAACCCCGGGCAGGCCGCAAAGGTCATTCAGTGTGGGATAGATGTTCATGTAATCAACCGGCCGCGAGCAAACTCCGCCGGCGGAAGTCACGCCAGGAACGACCCAAATCATGGGTGCTTTCGTTGCTTCTTCCCAGAGGGCGAATTTGCGCCAGTGTTGCTTCTCGCCCAAATGCCAGCCATGGTCGGACCACAAACAAATGATCGTGTTACTTTTTTGTGGACTCTTATCCAAGGCATCGATCAGCCGACCGAGTTGGGCATCGGCGAAGTGGATCGTGGCCAGGTAAGCTTGGACCGCCTCTTTCCAGCGGCCCGATTTGACGATCTTCGCGTGATCGCCATCGGGCCTGGCCATTTTGATACCGGCGGGCGGAACGTCGTCGAGGTCGTCGGCGGGAACCTCAGGCAGTTCGATCGACGCGAGCGGAAATTTTTCGAAATACTTTTCGGGCACGCTGAACGCCATGTGCGGCTTGATCAAACCGCAGGCGATGAACCAAGGCCGGTCGTGCTTGCGGCTGATCTGTTCAATCGCGCGGGTGACGTTGATGTGGTCGATCATCTCCTCGTCGGAATTGCTCAGCGGTCCAAATCGAATGCCGCCCACGCCGCCATTGGTGAGATGCTTCTCTTTCGACGATTGTCGCTTGTCGCCCGCGGCACGCCCCCAAATGTGCCAGTCGCTTGGATCGGCATACCTCCCGTGATAGACCTTGCCGAATCCCGCGCAGAAATAACCGTTGTTTTTGAAATGCCGGGGCAACGTAATCACATCGGGCAGCACGGGCCGCCAGGGATTTGAGTTGTAGTAGACACCCGTCGTCGACGGCCGCAGCCCGGTCAACAGCGCGGTCCGCGAAGGGTTGCACGCGGGCACCGCGCAATGGGCATTGGTGAACGTCACGCCGCGTTCGGCCAGCCGGTCGAGGTTTGGCGTCACCGATTGCGGATGACCGCCCAAGTGCGTGACCCAGTCGTTCATGTCATCCACCGGAATGAATAGCACATTGGGCCGTTCGGCACGCGCGACCGTGATCGAAAGCAGCAAAATAACGATTGCTCGAAACGCATTAAGAAACATGTTCGCCTCGTCAATTACCGGGTGGAAAGTTGGCAAGCTATAGGTTCGAAAGTACATCCTCAATACTGGCGTCCAGGATGGCAACCATTTCGGCGATATTCTCCTCGGTCGACACCAACGGTGGGCCGAACGCGATCCAATGCGGATCGAAACGGCACAGCAGCCCGCGCTCCAGCGCTCGTCGCCCAACTCGCACACCAAACGCAACGTCCGTCGGAAACTGTTCCTTGGTTGCTTGGTCCTTCACGAATTCGACGGCTTGAAACAACCCCTTACCGCGGATGTCGCCGATGATGCCGTGCTTTTCCGCGAGGCGCTCGAATCCCTGCCGCAGATTTTGCCCTTGCTGTTGTGCATTCTTCAACAGGTCACGCTCGAGAATCTCTTGAATCACGGCAATCCCCGCCGCACACGAAATCGGGTTGCCTTCAAACGTATGCCCTTCCACGAAACCCGGATTCTCGTCAGCCGGCCCCCAAAAACTTTCGGCGATTGGCTGGCGGCAAATCATGGCTGAAATCGGTGCATAGCCGCCGCCCAGCCCCTTACCGATGCAGAGTACATCCGGCGTGACCCCGAAAGTCTCGGCCGCGAACATATTGCCGGTACGGCCGATGCCGGTGATGATTTCGTCGAAGATCAGCAGTACGTTATGCCGATCGCAAATCTCGCGCAGCATCGGCAAGTATTCTTCGGGCGGGTCGATCACGCCGCCGGTGTGGCCGATCGGCTCGACCATGATCGCGGCCACGGTGTCGGGATCTTCCATTTCGATCACGTCGCCGACGATCTTCGCGCAGGTGATACCGCAATCGCTATAGCTCTGGCCAAACGGGCAGCGATAACAGGTCGGCGGAAAGACGTGGATAAAACCAGGCGCGAGCGGCTCGTTGACCGTGCGGCGGCCTTTCAACCCCGAGGCGGACAGCGATCCCAGCGTCGAACCATGCCATGAAAGGTAGCGCGATATGATCTTGTACTTGCCCGGATTGCCGGTCAGCTTATGATATTGCCTCGCCAACTTGATCGCCGCTTCGGTCACTTCCGATCCGCCGCACTGCAGTTTGACGGCCGAGAGATCGCCCGGCGCGAGCTCCGCCAGCAAATTGGCGAACTGAATGGCGACCGGGTTGGTGCCGTGCATTGGCGGTGAAAACGGCAAGACGTCGAGTTGCTGCTGGATCGCCTCGATCACCCGGCGGTTGTCATGCCCCAAGCTGGCAACGTAAATCCCCGAGAGCGCGTCCAGATACTGCTTGCCGTTCGTGTCCCAATAATGGACGCCGTTGGCTCGCTCCATGATGAAAGGCTGCTTCGACCACTCGGCCATTTGATCGCGCACGAAGATCTGTTTTAGAAATCGTTCTTCGCCGGTCTGAGCAACGGAGATCAAGTCGGGCATCATGGTGCGAATTATCCTTCGAAAAACGGGATGAGTCGAAATATATTGCTATAGTCGTCGGTCCACAGCACCGAGGGAGCCGTGGTGGACGGTGCGTCGACTTGCGGATGTCGCTTCAAGTTGGCCAGCCGCGCCGCGCTGCCTAGCAGCGCCCAGCGGCTGGCGGCCAGTTGCCGCGCTTGTAGTTCTGGCTCGGGAACGTCGTAAACCACGGCCAAGTCGAGTTTGAAATGTTCGGCCGTTCCCCGCAGAACCGGCAGCAAATCGAGGTGCTGGTTGGAAATGTTAACCGCCACGATACTGTTGGCGTGCAGACGTTGGAGATAGATTTCAAAAGCCTCGACGGTAAGCAAATGCACCGGAATGGCGTCGCCGCTGAAGGCATCGAGCACGAGAATATCAAACCGTTCGGATGCAGCCGCGCCGTCGTTGGCTTCTATCTCCATGCTCTTGCGCGCGTCGCCTAAGACAATGTCGTATTCCACGCCTCGTTCGGTACTGGCTCGTTGTAGGAAACTGAATCGACGCTCAGCGATTTGCGCCATGTCGGGATCAAGCTCGTAGAAGTGAAAATAGTCGGCTGATTTTCCGTATACGATGATCGTGCCCGCCCCCAAGCCAATCGCGCCAATCCGGCGACTGGGCGCTCGGTTCGTCTCTTGCATGACCATTCCCAGTCCGCCCGTCGGTCCATAATAGGCGGTCGGCTGCATCCTCAATTCTTCGTCGGCGAATTGCGTGCCGTGCCGCACCGAGCCGCTGCGAACGTGAAATACTCGCTGGCCGCCCTGCCGCATGTCGAGGATCGTCAGCACGCCGTAGAAGTTCCGGCGGGCGAAAACCACGTGATCCTGTTGCACCACGGCGCCCCAGGCAAAATGAATGCAATACAAGCCAAACAAACCCAGCAAGGGAATCCAGACCCAACGTCGCTGACGAATCCGCGCCGTCTTGTCAAAGTAAAAGACCGCGAACACCGCCAGCCAGCAGGCAATCATGCTAAGCGGGAATTCGTACAAGCCGGAAAACAGACGCGGAGCAACCAGGCTCACGAAGATTCCACCCATGGCGCCACCGCCCGACACGAGCAAATAAAACGCCGTCAGATGCCGGGGCCCTGGACGCAACTGGTACAGTTCGCCATGCAATACCAGGCAACTGCCGAACAGCGCTCCCAGGTAAATGATCAACTGCGGCCAAAACCCAAACACTTGTTCGTTGCTAAAGTGGACCGAGGCCAGAAAGGTAAACAACAACATCAAAGGAACGCACCAAGTGCGCCGATATCCGCCGGCCGCGCCGAAGCAAATCACAAAGCTAAGCAGATACAAGCTGAGCGGCGCGACCCACAGCAGCGGCACCACCGCCACATCTCTACATAAGTGGTTCGTCGTGGCCAACAACAAAACCGAACCGCCCGCCGACATCGCCACCCAGGATACTCTGCGCCAAACGCCGATGTGATCAGCCCGCAGTTCGCCTTCGCTGGCGGAAGTGTCCGAGTCTCGCTCCCTTTTTGGGAGAGCTTCGCGCGGTTCGTTTTTCCAAACCGTGCTGCCGCAAATCAGCAGCAACAGCGCGAAGACACCAAAGCAGGTCGACCAGATGTTCATCTGTAATTGCACACCCAACGTCGGCTCCAACAGAAAAGGAAATCCGACCAGCGCCAGCAGTGAACCGGCATTGGAAACCGCGTACAGCCGATAAGGCGACCCGGCGAACACGCGGCTCCACCAGGCTTGCACCAGCGGCGCCGTCGTCGAGAGCAAGAAGAATTGCGGTCCAACTGAAACGCCGAGTAATGCAATCACATGCCAGGTTGGTTCGGCAACGTCGCTCGACTTCCAGCTTTCCGCCGGCGCGATGGGCAACAGCAGCAAGGCCGTCACGACCAGGACGACATGTACCAGGCCTTGCACGAACGGCGGCAAGTATTTCGTACACAAATGAGCGTAGGCATAGCCCGCGAACAACGCCACTTGAAAGAACAGCATGCTGGCCGTCCACAACGAGGGACTGCCGCCGAACCACGGAAGAATCGCCTTGCTGATCAGCGGCTGCACTTGGAACAACAAGAAGGCCGAAAGGAAAATCGTAATCGTGAAAACCAGCGCCAACCAAGCGGAAGGGCGTCCGGCTTTTTGGGATTTGGCATCGTCGTGACGCTTGTCATCGACGTTCGCTTCGTTCATGCGGGTCAACCTAAGCCTGTCAACAAATAGATCTTGTATTATCCCAAAGAGCGGCCTGCCCGTCATCGTATCACAAGACGGAGTGTCCGGGGAAACGTTGAACTGGACTACTTCGAAAATGGCTCGCAAGTGCACGAGGTGTGTGCAGGAATCACGCGTACCGCTTGTTCGAATCGGCCATGGCTCCGTTGATGGATTCTGCTCAGCAAAAAGGCTTCGTCGAATCATGCCTGTCCCGCGCAAGGACGCGCAAGGAAGAAAGCCAACCGGACGTCCAATCGCAGCGATTATGAACAGACTACGCTTGCAAACACAGCAAACAGCGACAAGGGGCCGGACGAAGCGAAGGAAGGAAAACCTCGGATCAATGGATGACGCGTGAAGTACCCGCGATCCTGCCGCCATCTCAAAGCAGTCGCCCCAAAGCGGCGCACTTCGAGAAGTGTAACATACGCCCCCGCCGCTCATGCTCTTACTCCTTTCGTCATGATGACTGCCCTAAAAGAAACCGCCCCAACAAGTTAACGGTAAAGCCTCCTACTCACTTGCCCGCCCGACGACATTAAAAACGTTGGCAATCGTGCAACCATTTCAAAATGTGGTAGGCGCACTCTAGACGGACGTTGAGCGCCAATCATGCGCCGATGCCCAGGTGTCCAAGAGCAACAAGAAACTCGCCCCAGGTGGATCATCGAAGCCCCAACGATCCTACGTTCATTTTACAGCATCTGATCAAACCGTACAGCCTTGGCGATAAAAAGGTAGGCTGCTCGACAATCGGCAAAGCTCGCGCTCACAATTCGATCGAACCAATCCGTTGCTAACGCGATCGTTCAGGTGCTTTGCAAAATCGCTTGCGAGAGCGAACCCGCTAGTGAAGATATCGTGTTTGCATTGCTGAGGTCCGAGCAGCAGCAGGTTATTGAAACGGCCAAAAAACTACTGCGGCGTCAACAGCAGGACTCCGCTACGCGCCGAGCGTTGCAAGGATATCTATTACGGCACGACCGTAACTTGGTAATTGACGGCCTGATCGAATCGATTGATGAATCGTACGCGTTTCGCGCGATTCTCTCGCTCGACCAGAAGGATGTCTTCAACCGGCTTCGCGAGAAGATGCCGAAAATGGAAAACGATTCCCGGCAGCGGGCGCAACTTTTGAAAGTGCTACTTGGCGAAAATCCGACGAAAGCACTCGTGGATGAACTTAAGAAAGAGGACGGAATCAGCCGGAATCTTGTATTGTACTGGCTCGCTAAGAAAACAAACGCTGACGCAGCCGTCGAGATCGCGGAATTGCTGACGAGTGCTCCCAGGGACTTCTTTAACGAGGGCGAATACACGAATACTTACGCCCTGCAACACGCCATCGAAGCCTGTCACGTCGACAAGTCGAGTTCATCGATCGAGGCACTGATCTCGCTGTTGGACGCCAAACTCGATCGATTCAAAGTAGATAGGAAGGATGAAGAGTGGAATCGTTACATTGCCGCCCATCTAATTGAATTGACGGACGTCAGCTTCGGCGTCGACAAAGCGAAGTGGCAATTGTGGTATCGGAAATCTCTGCAAAAGTAGTTCTTCGTCGAAGAAATGGACCAGGTTCTAGTCGTGGTGTTTGAGCCCATGAGGCCGTTCTTTTGGCATCGTCGTGACGCTTGTCATCGACGTTCGCTTCGTTCATGCGGTCAACCTAAACCTGGCAAAAATGAATCTTGCATCATCCCAATGCTCTTTGGCGTCATCGTATCACAACACAGAGTGGCTGGCTGAGAGGGTGCATCCACATGTGGTTCGGGAACAACTGCGGCGACGCGAGGCAACCAAATCCGAAGCCCGATTTGGGCAATTCGAAACGATTCGGTCTCGTGAGCCAATTTGGGAGAGGGTGACCCTGTCAGGCACACCGGAGGCTGGTGGTGATAGCGTTGGGGTGCTATCGGACTAGCGGTGGCACGCCAGCCAATTCGTGCCATCTTGCGTGCGGCCCGTCATTCGCGTTCCGGCAATCGCCGGAAACATCTATAAACAAAGAGTGGAGACGAAGGGGCTCGAACCCTCAACCCCCGGCTTGCAAAGCCGGTGCTCTCCCAATTGAGCTACGTCCCCGTGAAATCCAAATGTTCGAGATTTTCAACTCAACTTGGCGCGCCGTTTGACTGGACGGGCCTCACAGCCCGTTGATTCGACGGCTTCAGAAAAGCGTCTTTTACAGGAAGAAGGCGAGTATTGAAACAAAGCTCGATTTGGTTGCGGGCATCCCAGCAGGAGTGGGTGTACATGGAGTCGAACCATGGACCTCGTCGTTATCAGCGACGCGCTCTAACCAACTGAGCTATACACCCAACAAACAAATGGTGATTACGTATTCTAGGTTGGCTGGCGTGCCTGTCAAACGGGGTTCCGCTCGGATCCACCAACCGCTCGACGCAATCCGGCTCGACATTGTCGCAATACGCGGGAAGAGGCGCAAGGCGGGAAAAATCTACTCAATTGGATCATGCGAAACGTGTTGCCGAGCCGACAAATACTTCGTAGCCGTAATATTTTGACAGCTTTTTGAAAGAATTGTGGATAGAGGAATATCGATAGATGGTTATCATTTCTCAACGATTGGCACTCATTTCCGTCGTCATCGGCTCTCTTCTTGCTTCGCCCATCATGGCGGCCGCTCCCAAAGTATCGCAGGCGCTGGCTCTGAAACCCATTCAGAGCGATGTGAATTTCGAACAGCCCGCGGAAAAGGACTGGGAAAACTGCACGATTAAGGCGGAACGCGAGGGCGACGTCAGCGGTTGGGTAGTGCGCGACGAGTCCGGTGGCCTGCTGCGGCGGTTCGTCGATACGAATGCCGACAACAAGGTCGATCAGTGGTGTTACTTCAATGAGGGCGTCGAGATTTACCGGGATATCGATTCAAATTTCAACGGCAAAGCCGACCAGTACCGCTGGCTGGGGACCGAAGGCAGCCGTTGGGGACTGGACAAAGACGAAGACGGCGCGATCGATTCCTGGAAGACCATTTCGGCCGAGGAAGCGTCGGCGGAAGTTGTCGCCGCGTTAGCCCGCCGCGATCCCTCGCGATTTAAACGTGTGCTGTTGACCAAGAGCGAATTGAAACAGCTTGGCGTGGGCGATTCATATTCCAAAAGGCTTTCAGAGCAAATCGCCAAGGCGGAATCGAGTTTTGCCAGCATGTCCACTCGCCAGCAGGTCGTCGACCGCACGTCGAAATGGTTGCACTTTGGTGGCGTGCGACCAGGTGTGCTGCCCGCCGGAACAAACGGCTCGGTCAAGGATGTTGTCCTGTACGATAACGTCTCCGCCGTGGTGGAAACCGGCGGCAAGCACTCGCAGATCGCGATCGGCACGATGATTCGAGTAGGCGACACTTGGCGCGTCATCGATGTGCCTAAGACGCTTGTAGATGGCGAAGCGAATGCGGCACCCGACAGCCTTTACTCGTACGCAATTCATCGTAGCCGTCCCGCCGAAGCGCCGGCCAGTACGGGTGTCGATGAAGCCATTCAAAAATTGCTGAACAAATATGACGAGGTGGAACGAACGCTGAAATCGACAACCTCGAGTTCCGGTAAGAACAAGTACAACGAACAACGTGCCGAGATTCTAGAGCAGTTGATCGCGGCGACGACCGATCCCGCCGACCGCTCGAATTGGATTCACCAATATGCCGACACGATTAGCGGGGCCATTCAAGCGGGCGACTATCCCGACGGTATCGATCGGCTCAAGAAGTTTCACAAATCGCTGGCCAACTTGGGCGGCGGATCGACTTCGGCGGCATACGTCAAGTACCGCTACATGAACGCGGAGTACACCAAGAGCCTGCAGTCGCCGGACGCCGACATGAGCAAGATTCAAGAAGACTGGCTCGTGCAACTGGAAGACTTTGTCAAAGAGTACGCCAAGTCCGATGATACGCCGGACGCCATGCTGCAGCTTGCACTGGCACAGGAGTTTGCTGGCGAGGAAACCAAGTCAAAAGCTTGGTACGGTCGCATCAGTCGTGAATTTCCGAAGTCGCCTTTGGCATCGAAAGCCGACGGGGCGGTTCGGAGATTGGATAGCGAAGGCAAGCAACTGCAACTGCGGGGACGCTCCTTGGATCGTCGTTCAGTGGACCTTTCCGCCTATCGAGGCAAAGTCGTCCTGATCCACTATTGGGCGACGTGGTGCGAACCCTGTAAGAACGACATGAGGACGCTCAAGGAACTGCAAGCCAAATACGGCAGTCGTGGCTTCGCGCTGATTGGGGTGAATCTTGACGCGGACCGAAAAGACGCGGTCGGCCATATCCAAAAGGCTCGTCTTTCCTGGCCCCAGCTTCACGAAGACGGTGGTTTGGACAGCCGCCTAGCCAACGAACTGGGAATTCTCACACTGCCGGCGATGCTGCTGGTCGGCAAGGATGGCAAAGTGATCAACCGGGGCATCCACATCAACGAGGTTGCCGGCGAGCTTTCCAAGCGGCTGAAGTAACCGGTCATTCGGCGCATCAAAGCGAATAGTCGAATCGAGACCGCGCTCGTTGTTCTTGGCAAGTTGAGTGTAGCCCGCCGATGGTCGTCGGACTCGCTACGCCTCTGCAATCACCGCCACAATGATGACGATGATCAAACCTCCCCAAATCAGCGTAAACAAACAGCCACAACCAATGCCAATGCCGGCGTGTACGCTTCCTTTGATCGCCGGGTTCTTCTTGCGATCCATGAGGCCCATAATCCCCAGCACGAACGCCACGATGCCAAACGGGAGTCCAATAAACGGAAGGCCGCTCAATATTCCCAAGTAGTAGGCAATGAGCGCTTTGGGATTCTTGTAAGGGATCACGCCGCCCGTGGCATCACCTTGAGCGGCACCGCCATGCATCGGCGCGGTGCCGTGAGTCAAAGGCGCGCCGTGAGTTAGAGGCGCGCCGCAAGCTGCACAGGCGGCCACCCCGGGGCCATTTTGAACGCCACATTTTGGACATTGGATCATGTTGTCTAACTCTCAACGGGCTATGTCAATTAGCGGCACCGTTGAGGATCCTAACCCCGGCCGGGGGGAGGGTCAACGACCGAACGGAGTAACGAGATGCCAAAGGCACCTCGCTTCGCAAGATCATGCCGGGCCCGCGCGGCAACTTGCTGGACGGCGCCGGCAAGGACTACAGTCGCAGTAGCGAAACGCTGACTTTTAAGATCCTGTCTTCCGCCAGGACGGCTTCGGGATCTTGGTGCTCGAACGTCAGCGAGCAGAAATCGATATTCGTGGCGTATGCGACTTGGTAGCCCGCGCCAATGATCACCGACGGGACCGTGATGTTGGAAATCGACCAAGGCGTGTTAAACAGCTTCGTCTTCATGCCGCCGACAATCAGGTTCGTGATTTCTCCGGCACCATCGACAACCTGCGAAGTCACTTCGTTGAAGGAATCCTGCAAGAACCCTTCAACGGCCTTGATCGCCACGCGCTCGGCCATGTTAACGGTAATGAAACCCGACACGTCGCCGTGCACGCCGATCATTCCGGTAATTCGGCCCGACTCGCCCGACGGCCGCGCGGAGACGGCCACGCATTTCGCACGCATGTTGCACATGACCAGCGCCTGATCCACCGCGTGACAAGCAGCGCTGGCCAATCGCGGATCCACAATATCGCTTACCGGGGACGCCATAACTTCGGTCGTCATCTTCTAAACCCTTGAAATGATCGAGTGGTGAGGTGGCACATTCGAGAACGGTCGTGGCGAGTCCATTCCAAATCTTCGCATCCTCCAGTTGCTCTGCTTCTTTTTTGCTGTACTAGCGTAGGTCTTGCTTCGTGCGGGCGTAACGAGAATCTTCAACTTCGGCGAGGTTCGGTGGTTCCCGCGGCACGGGCCTCGGAACAATCCGAACGTCCGTCAAATTCATGCGACACGGGATCACGTGGAACGAAACTGGCGGCAAGCGAACTCGGACCAAGAGTCGCGCACAGGATCCGAATCGCTCATCACGGCTTCACGCGATGGGAAGATAGCTGCCCCATCGAATTGGGACCAGCCGCCAGGAAAGAATATGGCGGCGGCGGAAGGAACAGCTCGAAGATCAAGCGGACACGATCTCGGAAACAAAGCGTACGTGCCGGCTAGCGCTTGGTTTGGCCAGAATTCGAATCGATTCGAATTTTGTACTTGCGAATCTTGTTGTACAGGGTGACGCGGCTAATTCCCAAAGCCCGTGCCGTGGCGGCGCGATTATATTTTTGGGTCTGCAACATTTGCTCGATGACTTCTTGTTCCGTATGTGCCACTTCGCCCGCCAGGCCCAAGGTGGCTTGCTTGGCATGGCTGTTTCGAATGACTTGGATCGCGGCCTTGAGGTCGGGAGAAAAGGAGTCGGCCCGAATGACTCCGTCTCGACTGAACAAAACCGAGCGACGTACTTCGTTGCGCAGTTCGCGAATATTTCCCGGCCAATCATACAGTCGCAACATATCCATGAAGCTGGGGGCCACCTTGGAAATCGTCAAGGAATGTTCTCGACAACACTCCTTGATCATGAGCATCGCCAGGGGCACGATGTCGCGAAGACGTTTGCGAAGTGGTGGAATCTCGAACTTGACTTGATTGAGCCGATAGTAGAGGTCGGGACGGAAGCGACCGCTGCCCTTGAGTTCATCCACGCCGACATTCGATGCCACAATGACCCGGGCGCTCGAAGTACGCGTTTCGTTGGATCCGACCGGCTCATACTCGCCGGTTTCCAGGACGCGCAACAGCTTCGCTTGTTGCTCCAATCCCAGGACGTCAATCTCATCCAACAGGATGGTGCCACCCTGCGCGGCTTCAAACTTGCCTTCCTTGGTCCGATCCGCTCCAGTAAACGCGCCCTTCACGTGTCCAAACAATTCGCTATCGATCAGTTCACTTGGCAAGGCCCCGCAGCCGACGGTTAGGAAGCGTTCATCTTTTCTAGGCGACAGGTCGTGAATTGCTCGCGCTAAGGTCGTTTTTCCTGTTCCGGTTTCGCCGATCAGCAAAATGGCGAAGCCGTGCCGTGCCGCGATCGTAAGATCGTCCAAAACAGGAAATAATTCGGGAGTGTGAGTGAAATACCGAAACGACTCTGTTTCCAAAGCCCGCTGTCCGAACCCCGTATCGGTGCGTTTGCTTGCTTGCTCCGGCAGGCGGAATGCCTGATCGGCTTGGCCGGAAAACGGTGGACTCACGATCGAAGAAAATAATTGATCCGCCCATTCCGCCCACTCAAGTGGAATTCCGTCATCAATAACGGCGACGAAGTGGACGGAGCAACTCAAGTCCTTTTCGATAGCGTCGTAGGCATCCCGAAAGGTAGGCCAATCCGCGTCGTTACGGAGGTCCACGATGACAACCTCGGGCTCCCCGACCGGAATTTCACTGAGATTAGAAACTGGCAGCGAAATCTCAAGGGTCTCGCAATTCAGCGCCCCGCGAATTTCCGTGAGATCCTTGTCGCTTGCCGTCCGCTGATACAAAACCCATGCTTTTGACACATCCATCGCTTGGCATTCCTCAACGTTTGGGTGTTTTGCTCTTCTGTGTTCAATTCGTCAGTGCAACGCAACGTGGCGGTGAGATGTGGCATGCCGGAAAAAGGGGGGCCAAGAACGCACCCTTGCCCATGAAGCTGGCAAGGCGCAACCGCCCACTGCCCGAGATTCCTCGTAATCGACGACGTAAATGGCATCTTCGATTTCATCCATGCGCGGCAGCCCTGCGCAAGTCCTTTTCCATCAATTCTATTCCACCCTGCCCCCCCATAATGTCCATACACTCTTAACTTCTTTCCATATGCTCAATGTTTCTCAAAAAAGGCAAGCAATGTAAATAAGGGAGACCACCAAATTTGGGAAGTTTTATTTCTCTTGAATCACAAATTTGGCAATCAATTTTTTCCCAAGTGCTTAGCCAGCGACGGTGGAGGTCATGAAATGGAGGTCATGAAATTGTCATTTCGTCGTTCTTTAAAACCCATTCCACGGCGGTACACGTCAGTTCAGCTCCGTTTCTCAATTCAAGTTTTCGCTTGATCTTGGATCGGAACGTCTCCACGGTCTTAATGTTGACTTCCAATCGATCCGCGATTGCCCGAGTTGTCAACCCGCGCCCAATCATCTCAAACACCTGGCGCTCGCGCGGAGACAAGCCGTCCACCGCAGTTTCGCCGCGCTGGTGAGTGCTGGAAACTGATCGCTCGGCAAGACGTTGCGCAACAATCGGAGAAATAAACATGTCGCCGCGCAGCACACCACGTACGGCGTGCAGAAACACGGAAATATCCTCGCTCTTGAGAAGAAATCCAGAGGCACCAGAGCGCAATGTCTGCTCGGCAAATTCGGCATGGCGACAATTCGAGTAGACCAGGAACGCGGTTCCCAGAAAATCTCGACGGATTTCACTCATAAAGCCAATTCCGTCTCTGTTCTGGGGCTCCAAACCATACAGCACTAATTCTGGAGGATTTGATACAATTAATTTTCGGCCAGCGGATTCATCCGCGACCTCGCCGGCAAAGGTGAGTTCGGCATCGCTTTCCAGCAGTTCTCGCAGGGCGAACCGCAGAATTGGATGTCGGTCAATAACGAGAACCCGTTTCCCTCCTCCTGAAGTACTGATTTGGCTCATTTATTCGTCACCGAAACTCTTCGCAGCCGTTTTCCACGGCACCGCCACGACCAAGTTGATCATCTACGAGACTACATCTACGTAGCAATTTTGGGGCCAATCCGATCCAGACCATGGGGGTGGAGAGATTAGCCGGCGGTCGGGGACACACCTTCGCGGCCCCCGTTGGAGCTTGGAAGACAGCGCAGTTTCGGCGATTTGGCACGACAATTGAAATGGGATAAGATCAATATTCGGTGATGAATTCTATTCACAATGCCCTTCGGGGCCTTTTCGCTTACCGCCGCGGTTTCCTGTCTTTCTAATGGCGGCATTCAATCGTGCGTGATCTACATCGCTATCAAAAACAGTGGATAATCTCCGTTTACACATTAGTGCTTGTGGCGCTAATTTTTGTCTACTACATGTTCTTGATGCTGTTGGCGGCATTCGTGATTCGCACGGCGTTTCGTCTGAGTTCCGCGGACCAACTGCTGCAGACCATCGCAATCGACGCGGCGGCCATTGCCGTTGCCTTCCGCATTGGTCTGCACATCCTTCGATCAGCGCATGCACTCGTCACGGCCAAAGCCGAAGGCAATGTTGATTTAGCCGGGCATTACGTCATTCAGCCCGAGAAAAGCCGCACTCTAGTCGAGGCGGTCGGCTCGGTTGCGGACCAGGTTCAAGCCAAAATGCCAGACGAAATTCGCATTACCCCCCAGGCAGAATGCTACGTCCTCGAACTGCGAAGATTCTCGCTATGGGCAAAACGGAAAGTAATCCTAGTTCTCGGACTTCCCCACATCTCCATCCTTACCCTTGATGAACTGCGCGTTGTTCTGGCCCACGAATTGGCGCATTTGTCTAACGGGGACACGCGATTAGCCGTCTTTGTCTTTCGCTTCCAACGTTATCTGACAATTGTGCTGGAGACGCTCGCTAAAAAGTGGTGGCATCTGATCGACCCAATCTACTGGTACGCAAGTACTTATCGAATTCTGTTTCTGGCGATTGCCTCGCCGCTGTACCGGATCCTCGAACTGCGAGCGGACTACGTTAGCGCGCGTGTCTACGGTGCCGAAGCGGCCGTGAATACTTTGCTAAAAGAGTGGATGCTTTCCACGCTATTCGATAGTGCCGTAGCGACTCATCAACATGACGACGGCGCTGTCGGTGGCCGCCCCCATCCCAACATTTTCCGCGAGTTTGCCTATGATTGGAGCGATTTTAGCTCAGCGGGCACCGAGTATCTTGAGCGCCGCCTAGTGGAAGAAGAAGAGAAGTTCTCGTATTCCCACTGGGATTCGCATCCGCTAATGAAGCAGCGAATTCGCGCAATGCGCGAGCAATGCGGACCGACCCAAGAAACTCAAGCGACTGCGGATGCGATGCCGGCGCGCATCCTGCTTGGGGATGAGCTGACCCAAATTGAGGACGAACTTCACGACCGACTCGTCAATTTGGGCGAGTAGATTACCCCTAGGAATTCCCTGGCCAACTCTACCAACTCCCCCATAGCTCCTGAATACTGTCAAGGCAATCATCCAGCTTTTACTTTACAGCGCTAACCAACGTTTACGCTTATTGATTCAGTATTCGGGTTGGTCCTTCACGCGTAAGGCGGTCGCCCCGCACCGAGCAAAAAGTCGATGGCACGCGATGTGCTGCCCATAGGCTTGAGGATGACTGGGTGATTGAGGGAAAAATTCATTGCACGGAAGGGATTCACGTACGTTCTTCTAGCCAGGTGGTTCATGACGCGCATCATTCGCAGTTCGTTGGCATTTCTATTCTGCCTGTTCTCAGTCGCCTGCCTGTTGCCCTTCGCGGCTATTCTGCTGCCGCAGTTGGAAGATATCGTTTCCAGGTTGCGGGCTTCCGAAGTGCTGGACTGGCGTGTCACTAGCGAACAACTGGCAACTTCAGCCGGCGGTGCCATCATGTGGCTAATCGCGACACTGCTTTGTTTTGCCAACGCTCTTTTGCTGTGGCTTCGCAACGACATCCGCAAGCAGTTCGATTGATGTCACGGCTCATTTAGTTAGGATCGGGCGATCGGGCAAGCGAAGTCCATCTGCCCTTTCTTTGGTGGCTTGGATTACGCTACACTCCGCCACCCTTATCAACGCGCATCTTTGGCTATTCAGCTAACCGGCGATCGCGGGTGACCCTGTTCCACAGTCAGTCGCCTGCATCCAGTGCTTTCGGACGAAGGCGACGGATTTCTCGATGCACAGACTGAATCACCGTACGTTCTCACTGCTCATCGTGCTAAGTGGACTTCTTGGCGCGCCGGCGGTGCATTCGTCCGAACGACAGCTAAACAACCAGCGACGCGGCGTTGAAAGTCGCAATTCCGGCCAACCCCGAGGCACCGTCGCCGAAGCGCTACCACCCTTGACGGCTGAAAACCTCGAACAAGCCTGGGCCATCGCCTTGGAAATGAACCCGCTGATTCGGGCTCAGTTCTTTCTTAGGCAATCCGCCCAAAGCAGCCTCCGAGCCGCCTCCGCCCAACGAATCCCGAAGCTCGCCTTATCGGGGGGCTACACCGTGCAGGATAACGAGACGGGAGTTCGCATTGTCGCGCCAGGCTTGCCATTCAACGGAATCAGGCTGCCTTCAAGTCAAAAGGAATACTTCTCGTTTGATTCCACGATCAACGTGCCGATCTACACCGGCTCGCGAATTCGCAACGAAATCGACTCGGCCGCCGCATCCGTCCGGGTCTCGGAACTCGATCATCGCGTGGTCGTCAACGACCTCAAGATGCAAGTTGGCACCGCCTACGTCCAGGTCTTGCGCGGGTCACGGGAAGTTACCTTGGCGGAAAGTCAAGCGCAACGGTTTTCCGAACTCGCCCGCGAAACGGAGCTACTGTTCAAGAACGGCCGCGCATCGCGCAACGATCTGCTGACAAACCAAACGGCCTTTCAAAGCTCTCGGCACGAGGCGCACCGTAGCCACGACAATTTGGCCCGCGCCAGGGCCGCTTACAATCGTCACTTGGGACGCCCCCTCGATTTTGTTTCGCGACTCGCCGAACTGCCCGTGCAGAATCTCGGACAAAGTCTCGATGACTGCACTTCCTGCGCTTTGGCCCGCCGTCCCGAACTGGCTCGGTTGGGAGAACGTGCAAAAGCGATCCGCTTGAAAGCGCGCAGCTTGCGGGCGCTGTATCGTCCTCAAGTTGAAGTCAGCGGCGGTTACTCGTACGAGGAAAACGAATTCTTTCACCCGCAAGGGATCGCGGCCGCCGGCGTTCAAGTGAGCTGGCTGCCTTTCGACGGCGGCCAAGCTCGCCATCGAGCGCATGCTCTTGAGTATGAAGCTCAAGCGCTGCTTGCTTCGCGACGCGATATCGAAGCCGGTACCGCGCTCGCGGTTCGCATTGCGTGGATTGATTGCTGGGAAGCGCGGCGACGAATCGATGTTGCCGATCAAGTCCGAGCTGCCTCGGAGGAAAACGTCCGCGTCGCGCGGCAGCGTTTCGCGGCGGGCGGAGTGACCAGCAGCAGTGTCTTGCAAGCGGTCGCTCAACATTCCCGGAGCGAACGTGATGTGGCGAACGCGCGTTACGACGCGATCCTGGCCTACTTGCGGTTGCGACACGCCGTCGGCGACTTGTAACGCGAACCTTCACCCACCGCCTATTCTTTCGAGGCCCCGTTCACAACCTCGTTCAGTTTCTTCAGATCGACCTGGCCCGTGTCGGGAAATTTGAAAGACGCCAACGACCATTCCTCGGTGAATGAAGCGGTCTCGCCCGGCAACAGACGTTCACGCGGACCGATCGGTTCTAGTTCCACGCGGCGGTCTTCGGGATACCAGACCGAGACCGTCAAACCGGCGGCTTCGTTGTAGACGCGATCACGATCGGTCTTGAACCGCTTGGCAAACAGAAGATCGTCGCGAGTCACGTACGCCATCCATCCCGCGTAGGAATCAAATCCCAGCTTGGGGCGTCGCGGCACGCCGATAATCTCCAAAAAACCATCCCGCTCGCGGATGTTTGGATCCTTGGCGTGGAAGTTAATCAGCCCGCCTTCTTCATACATCACGAATTTGTTCGGAAAGCGGCTGGGGGCGGTCAAGGGGATAACGCAAATCCCGTTGCCCGTGGCGAACGTCCGGCTCCAGTGGCACCATTCGACTGGCCGCTTCGCGACGTTCATGATGGTCTGCGTGCACGTCAGCCGTGAGTCCGTTTCGTCAAGCTGAAAGTCACGCATCAATTGAACTCCGGTTGCCGGGTCGTGACGGCTGACCAGTCGCGCCGATCGTGGTCCCGTGATTTCCGCGGTCCACTCACCGGACCACAAGGTCGGCCGCTTGGGGATCACCAACTCGGGGCCGATATCGAACCGCCCAGCCGACAGCGGCACCGACTTTCCCGGTCGCCAGCTCTTTTCGGCGTCATCGAAGTACAACGCGTTCTTGCCGTTCAGTGAATACTCCAGCACGCGCCCGCCCGCTTGGGGACACAACACGACGCGCGTTCGCCCACCGGTCAGCTCAACCGCCTGGTCATACCCAAAGTATTTAGTGAACCGTGCGTTTTCAGAATCGGAACCACGTCTGGCCGACACCACTTGTTCTTGAAACGCGTCCCGCACGTCCGAACCATCCGCATTGCCGAACTTCGATCGTTGAATCAGCAGCAGAAAAATAACGCCGCGCCGCGCGTCGATCCAAGCCTGAGTTCCGAATGCACCGCCGTGCCCGAAAGTACCGGGGAATAACAATCGCGTCACGCCTTGCGGTTGGCGGACCACGCACCAACCCAAGCCCCAGCCGTTGCCCGGCGTAAATCCGGTAACCACGTCGCCGGAATGAACCGTGGTCATCTCTTGGACGGCCCCCACGGTGAGAAATCTTCGCCCCTCGAATTGGCCGCCGTTCAAAACCATTTGGTAAAAGCGAACCAGATCGCCAGCGGTTGAAAAGAGTCCGCCCGACGGGTTGGGCGTGCGTCGCACTGTTGGGTCGAGCGACGCGAATCGATGCGTTGTTGCCGCCAGTCCGCCTTCCGCGCCCGGTTCGTAGGTTGTCGCCAGCCGCCTCGCCTGATCGGCCGTTAACACGAAGGTTGTGTCTTTCATGCCCAACGGCTTGAAGATGCGCTGCAGCAGAAATTGGTCGTACTCAAGTCCCGACACGACTTCAATAATTCGGCCGGCCACGGTCATGCCGCTGCTGTATTGCCATTTCGAACCGGGCGGGAAAGCGAGCGGCGCACGTCCAACCTCATCGGCGATTTCCTCCAGCGTTTGGCCTTCCGAGCGAGGCCGATACAGACCCGCAGTGTGCGTGACCGCGTCGCGAATCGTCACTGGGCGAACCGCCGAGCCGTCTTTCAACTTTTGGTTCTTGAACGCGGGAATATACTTTGCGATCGGATCGTCGACCGCCACCTTCCCTTCATCGACCAACATCATCAAAGCGGTCGCGGTAACCAGTTTGGTCATCGACGCGATACGAAAGATAGAATCGGTCGTCATCGGCCGGCCTTGTTCCAAATCGGCGATTCCGGTGGCTTGAAGATGCACCACCCGGTCCCGAGTAGCAGCCAGTGTCACGGCACCGGCGAGCTGTTTGTGTTCGACAAACTCCTGCATCCGATCAGCAACCGCGTCGAGCCGCTCGGCATCAAACCGAATCTCACCCCCAACCGCCCCCGAAGCCAACGCGACTCCGCCAACAACACAAACAATCCAATTCCAAGCAAAGCAACGGGGCGTCATTGTTTTTGTTCCAAGTAAAGACATAGGTTCGAACCATCTCCACTCGCGGGCGTCGGTAACGACCCGCTTCCAATAGAAGCGACACTACTCAGTAACCGCGAGGAGCATACTCAAGCGGGGCACTCGTGACTTTGTAACATACGGGCCCTCACAAGGATTCCGAGGGCGTTGCCGGTATTTCTTGAAGCCAGATGCTAACGGCCCATTGCTAACAGCTAACACAACTCCGGCTTGGACGCACTTCTAACCCCATTACCTTCATTTTACCCACCCCAGCCGGTTACTTCCACTATGTATTCGTCCAACAGTAGCGGTCGCGCCGATCTTTGCGTTCATCGATGCGATACCCAAGCGTTTCGGGTGTGTTGACCCCACGCAGTGCGATCTGAAAGTGAAAGAACTTGACAGCCAATTGATTCGGATCGCGCATGGCGGGAGATCCGGAAAGACGCGGCGTAGGTGGCCGGATTGCTTGATTTCAATGACGTTGCCAGCCGCTTTCATTGAGGCGTCTGGCCGACCGAGCGAATCGCATTGGAAATGCTCGGCACCCACAAATATGATGGAGTTGGTGAATTTTGCTCGCTAAACCGTTCTCCATTTAATTGATGTTCCATGGAAGCAGACGGAATCGCGTCGCCAGCGGATGATTCCTTTGGCCGTTATGGCGCAAGCCGAGTAGGTCAGGGGGAACTGCATTCATCCGCAACCTACCCGCACTCCATCCGCAAACAATGCTCAGGCAATTCCTCTCCAAAGTCCTCGCGCCGACGATGGTCCTCGCCATCGGGTTGATTGCGTTCTTTTGGATGAGGTCACGAAACGCGCCGCCCGAGCGGACTCGGCAAGCACCACGCGCGGCTCTTGTCGAGACGATGGTCTTCAAGCCGTCGGTCACTGGATTTGAAATTCAAGTTGCCGGAAATGTGGTTCCCAGACGCGAGGTGACGATCTCGGCGGAAGTTTCGGGCGCGGTCGTGATGAAGCCGGCTGAGTTGCAAGCGGGCCGCTTTGTTCGACAAGGCACGCTGTTGTTGCGGATCGACCCCACGCAGTACGATCTGGAAGTGAAAGAACTTGGCAGCCAATTGGTGCAGATCGCGCAAGACCTGCTGCAATTGGAAACCGAAGAGTCCGGCAATACGGCGCTCATCGAAATTGCCGAGGGTGAACTGAAATTGGCGAAGAAGGAACTGGCCCGCGTGAAGGGGCTGTTCGCAAAGGAAGCGGCGGTCGAGGCGGATCTCGATCAGTCGGAACGAACCATCCTCAAGGCCCGCAACGCACTGCGGCTGCTGCAAAACACTGCGGAATTGATTCCGATTCGTCGCGATCGATTGCAGGCCCAGATAAAGTCGACCGAATTGCGGCAGCAGCAGGCTCAACTGAAGCTGGACCAAACCACCATCGTCGCGCCGTTTGACGGAGTCATCGCGCACGACGCGGTCGAGCAGGGTAATTTCGCGCAAGCGGGCGATGTGCTGCTGAAGATCGAGGAAACGGCGGCCGTTGAAATTGAGTGCAACCTGCGGACCGACGATCTGTATTGGCTGTGGAATTCGCGGGAACCACAGAACCAGGATTCCAACGACGACCCGGAACAACTAGACAGGGCGGTCTTCGAAGTGCCCAGCGCAACCGCCACGGTGACGTACACGGTAGGCGGCCGCGAATTTCATTGGCAAGGGAAATTGGCTCGCTATGAGGGGCGCGGGGTTGATCGCACGACCCGCACGGTGCCTTGCCGAGTGATCGCGTCGCGGCCCAAACAAGGCGATGCCGTCGATGGGCCGCCCGCCTTGATGCGCGGGATGTACGTCACGGTAACGTTGCAAGCCGCGCCGCGGATTCGCCTGTGGAAGATTCCCAACCGGGCGATCCGGCCCAATGGCCAGGTGTGGACGATCCATGACGGCCGATTACGATTTCACCAAGTCAATCCGGCCAGAATTCTTCCACAAGGCACGCTCATTCGCGTGGACGCTACCGACCTGAAATCGGGCGACCGCTTGATCGTTTCGCAATTGGCGACCGCCTTTGACGGAATGCAAGTGCAAGAAGCCAAATCGGGAGACGGGTCGCCATGAAGCCGGTCGTGCAATGGGCGATTCGCAATTCTCCGTCAATGAGTACATTGATGGTCGCCGTGCTGGCCGTCGGCATGGCGGCGATGCTGATGTTGCGTCGCGAACGGTATCCGGATTTTCGTCCCGACGAAGTGACGGTCAGCGTCCGTTATCCAGGGGCCAGCCCGGCCGAAACCGAAGAGGGAATTTGCCTGAAGGTCGAAGAGGCGATTCGGTCGATTGTCGGCATTCGCAAAATCACGTCATCGGCAAAGGAAGGCGCGGGCAGTGTGACGGCGGAACTTCACGCGCGAGTGAAAGATCCCGAGCGTGTGTTGAACGAAATTCGCGGCGCGGTCGACCGGATCCCCACCTTCCCAGAAGAATCGGAAAAACCCAGCGTCAAGTTGGCCGTTCGCTTTCAATCGGTCATTTCCGTTGCTATTCTCGCTCCGCCAAAGAGCGATCCGACAATCGATCCCGTTGCGGAACTTCAACTACGTAGCTTGACCGAGCAGATCTATGAAGAAGTGTTGCAGCTTCCCGAGGTATCGCACGTCGATATCTTGCAGGCCAAACCTTACCAGATCGACATCGAGATTTCGGAAGCCGCTCTGCGAAAGTATGGGCTAACGCATCACGACGTTAGCGAGGCGGTCAGGCGGGCTAATGTCGAATTGCCGGGCGGTGAAATCAAATCGGCGACCGGCGATCTGTTGGTCCGCACGGCGAACAAAAAAGTGGGGGGGCCCGAAATTGCTCAAATTCCCGTTCGTAGCGAACCGAATGGCACCGTCCTGACGGTCGGAGATCTCGGAGCGGTGCGGGACGGTTTCGCCGATATCGACGTGCGGGCTCGGATCGACGACCGCCCAGCCATGTCGATCAAGATTCGCATGACGGGCGACGAAGATATGTTGACCATTCGCGAGCAGGTGGTGCAATATGTCGCTGGCCGGCAGATGCCCGCAGGATACGACCTAAAGACATGGGATGATTATTCGGGGCATGCGCGCGATCAGCTCGACTTACTGATACGCAGCGGCGTGATGGGACTCGTTTTGGTGTTCCTGGTGCTGGCACTGTTTCTCGACTTGCGTTTGGCTTTTTGGGTCGCGCTGGGAATTCCCATTTCGGTGTTTGGGACATGCGCCATCATGCTGGCTTGCGGCGCCTCGATGAATATCCATTCGATGTTTGCTTTCGTGATGGCGTTGGGCATCGTTGTCGATGACGCGATCGTCATTTCCGAAAGCATCTATGCGCACCGGCTGCGTGGAAAGAGCGGCGTCCGGGCGGCGATCGATGGAACAGCCGAGGTCGCGCCGGCAGTGGTCAGTTCGGTACTCACGACCGTGATTGCCTTCATTCCCTTGGCCTTTGTGACCGGCGAAATGGGAAAGTGGATTGCCGTAATGCCGCTCGGTCTGGTCGCGATGTTGCTTATCTCGCTGGTCGAGTCGCTGTTCATCTTGCCGTGCCACTTGGCTCACAGCCATCTGCCCGATCGCCCTACCTCAGTGCCCGCCTTTCAGCGTTTTGTTCAGCGCGGGGTGGATGGTTTTATTGACCGCGTTTACACGCCCGCGTTGCGGTGGTCGCTAGAACGGCCGGCGCTGGTGTTCAGCGGCTCCCTTTGCGCTCTGCTAATCACCGCCGGGCTGTACGTGGGCGGATTCACGCCCTTCGTCTTCAGCCAGCAATTGGATTGGGAGTTTGTCTACACCTATATTGAATATCCCAAAGGCACGCCCGCCGAGGCTATCAACGCGGCAACCATGCGATTGGAAAAGGCGTTTCGCGAGGTGGAGCAGGAGGAATTTTCATCGGATGGCGAATCTTTAACAACGACATTCTATCGCGGCGTCGGCTACACCAATCAACTGGATAACAAGCGCGGCGAGGTGTATGCCGAGTTTGATCGCGGCCGCATCTTTCATGAAAAGTCGAGCCGCCAACTGATTGCCCGATGGCGCGAGAAGGCGGGAGACTTCCCCGGGGCCGAGCGTGTGATCTTTTGGGGCATCAACAACGCGCCGGGCGGCCGGCCCATAGAGTTGTCGCTGGTCTCGTCGGACATTGTCCAATTGGAAGCGGTCGCCAACCAGATCAAGGAACACCTGGCCACCTACCAAGGCGTCGTCGACATTCACGACAGTCGCGGCTCTGGCAAATGGGAATTGCAAATGAAGCTGAAGCCCGAAGCCGAGGCGCTCGGTATTCGCCTGGAAGACGTGGCCCGCACCGTGCGGGCGGCCTTTTATGGCGAAGAGGTGATGCGGCTGCAACGGGGCCGGCATGAGGTCAAGCTGATGGTCCGCTATCCGCCGGAAGAGCGCCGATCGCTGCACCAATTGAATGAAATTCACGTCCGCACGCCCGACGGCCAAGAGATCCCGTTGCCGGTGCTGGCCGACGTGACGGTCCAGCGCGGATTCTCGGCCATCCACCGTATCGATCAGCAGCGGGCGGTGACGATCACCGCCAACGTGGACGATCAGCAGGCCAACGCGCCGAACATCATTCACGACCTGCGCGAAGTTTTCTTGCCGGACTTGCTGAGGCGTTATCCGCACGTCACACCGCGTTGGGAAGGACAGCAGGAACAAACGCAGCAGTCGTTTAGCAGCCTGATGCTGGGATTTCTGGTCGCCCTGTTCGGGATGTACGCCGTGCTAACGTTGCAGTTCCGGTCGCTGTGGCAGCCGCTGATCACTCTGCTGGTGCTGCCGTTCGGATTCGTGGGAGCCGTCTTCGGGCATTGGCTGCTTGGTCAGACGCTGACGCTATTCAGCCTGTTCGGACTGGTAACACTATCGGGGATCGTGGCCAACGACTCGATCGTGCTGATCGACTTCATCAACCGTCGGCTAGCGGAAGGTGTTGCATTGCAAGATGCCTTGCAGGAGTCCGGACGGCGGCGTTTTCGCCCCGTGATGCTCACGTCGATAACGACGGTGGCCGCCTTGCTGCCGATGTTGTTGGAACGGACGACGCAGGCTCAGGTACTCATCCCGATGGCGGTCAGTATCTCGTGCGGACTGGTCGTTGCAACCATCTGGATACTGTTTCTTGTTCCAGCGATGTACGGATTCTACGCCCGTTACATCCTGGGCGAAGAGCAACTGACTGGCTTCGATACAACCGCGTAGCCGTTCGGAGAACTCGGCTTTCCAATTGTGGTGCAGCCGTCTCGGCTGCAAAGGGTTGTGGTGCAGCCGTCCCGGCTGCATAGGCAGGCGGGACGCCTGCACCACAATTCAAGACCATTAGGCGTGCGCGTCGATGCCCGCGCCCTTGCCGGCTTCTTTGCCGATTTGTGCGGCGGCTTCGACCAATTGAACGGCTGCGTCGCCCTGTTGTTTCGTCGCTTGCTGGTGTTTCGAGGCCACCGCCGCGGAGATCTCGGAGGAAAGCGCGGCTTGCTTCACCCCCACCACA
>JAJDEH010000478.1 GCA_029259935.1 Planctomycetota bacterium | reverse complement strand
CCGGGCGTGGGGGTTTTTTTGTGTTGGGTTTGGTGGCTGTGTTCGGGTTCTTGGGTTTTTGTTTTTGTTCGCGTCGCCAACAACGACTGAGGACCAACAACATGATTGACTTCGAGTATCTTTATCAGGGACTGTGCGGGTTGGCGAATGCTCATCGAGCAAGCTCCATGGCGGGGCACTTGGGGGCGGCGCTGGTCGCTGGATATTTTTTTGGTGAGGACAACGCCGACTTGGACGACGCCGTCTATCGCGGCGTCGAGGACGAATTGGACCGCATCCAAGCTGGCGAGGAGGCGATCTGGTTTAACGCGAAGAAAGCCGGGATCACGGTCGCGGAATTGTTCGAGCCTTTGCCGAAAGAAGAACCTGACGAATCACTGATTGGGGAAATTTCGAAATCGCTGGCGGCAAATATCGGTCAGACGCGCCAGTCGGGACATAACGTGATCTTCGCGGCATTGGCGATTCGCGCGCTCAGGGATCATCCTGAATATGCCACTCCCAAGATGGTACAAGGCATCGTCAAGTTGATTAACCGCTTTGATGGGGCCGTGCCAGGACGCGGCTATTACGGCAAAGAGAGCGGCTGGATCGTGGGAAACAAAGTCAAGTTGAACGACAAGGATCAGCCCGCCGCTTACCAGGATCGACCTGGCATGGTCGATGTGGTGTTGGGCGAAATTGTCGAAACGGCCGCCGTGAGAAAACAAGGCTTCGGCGGACTGTGGCACATCATCAATCATACGGCCGGATTGCTTGAGCTAGAGCGGTACGGGTTTGGCGAAGTGAGCGACAAGGGGCTGGCCGCGCATCGCCATCACGTTCATCTGTGGCGTTCCCTGCCGGACGTGGCGGGCGAACTGGGCAAAGTCGTGGCGGCGGAAAATGATCCGAAAACCGCCGCCTATTGGAGTGAAACTTTGACACGCAATCAGGCCCGCCTTACTCATCGAGTAAAAACGCTGTACGGATTCTCGGCGATGGTGCGGGATACCAAAGACTCGAAAGTCCGTCAGGCGGCGGAAAAACAACTTCTATATTTGATGGACTGAGTTCGCTCGACGATGATAGAGCCGTCATGGATTCTCGACCACAAATCGTCGTCGCCACTTGCTCGAACTGTCAAAGCGAGTCGCTTTGTGGTCCGCCGGAAATGCAGCAGTGGTTGCGAGACATCGGCATGCTTAGAAGGTCGGAAAAGCCGGAAGCCGAACTGGTGGCGGAGCTGTTCGCTCAATCGTCCCATCAGTTTCGCTGCGGCGAATGCGGCGCGGTCGGCATGCGGCTGGCACCACCCGCGGTGCCGGACGACGAGGTGGCGGAAGATGACGAGTGGCTGGAAGTACGCAAGTGCGAAATCTGCAAACAACCAATTCCCTCCGAGAGATTAGAGGTCTTCCCCGATGCGCGACGATGCGTTGCTTGCCAATCGAGCGGGGCCGAGGCGGTCGAAGAGGAATTCGAATATTGCCGACATTGCGGGGCGGTAATGGAGTTGCGACAAACGGGCGGATCGGGAATCACACGCTATCGCATGGTCTGTTCCGAATGCAAAAGATGAAGTCCAAATTCACTGCCCTACTCACCGCCTGGCTTCTCGTATTCGCCGGCTGTGATGATCCGACCGCGGCATTGAACGAAGAAGAGCCTTCGTTTGACGACCAGCTTGCGCTGGTTCGTCAGGGAAAGCAGGACGCCATCCGCATTATGAATTCGCCTGTCGCGGACGAGCAGTTGAGGGAGCTTGCCGCCATGGACAACGTGCGCGAACTGGTTCTCGACCAAGGCGCGATTACGAGCGAAGGACTGGCGCATCTCAGTGATGCGGCGGGCTTGGAGCATCTCAGGCTGCGGCTTAGTCCGATTACCGACGAAGGGCTGCGGCAATTGGCCCGGATCGAGTCGCTACGAATCCTCAATCTGCCGCAGGCGCAATTCACCAATGCGGGCCTCGAGCATCTGAAGCAACTGCCACACTTGGAACAACTACGCTTCGGCACTCCCAATGTGACGGATGACGGCCTCCGGATCTTGGCGGAAATCCCGACGCTTCGTTCAATCCATTTGATCGACGTGCCCATTACGGATGCCGCGCTGCAACACGTCAAGTCGATGAAGAATCTGGAGTCCTTCTATTTCGACGGGTCGCAAGTTACCGACGACGGACATGGGCAACTTGTTGAGGACTCGGGAGATTTGCATATCCACCGCGACCAACGTCATCATGACCGCGATCCACGCCGTCATGATCATCCGCATTGAGCCACACTGATTTCGAACCGCGAAAAGGGAGCGGCGGTTGGCTTGCCAACGACTCCACAGCGGCGGCGCGCGATGTTTCTTCGTCCCCTTCTTGCAGCAGTTCGTATTCGTGCGAGCAAGAAGGACAATGTCGCAGGTGGGTCGTGATTTGCTGCACCCAGGTCGCATCGAGGGCATTCCGATGGAACGCCTCCAGCATGCCGACGACTTGACTGCACGAGATTTTATCGGGTGTTTGTGCCCGCCATCCGATCACGGCCACGCACAGCAGGGCGGCGGCTACGACGACCGTACCGCCACCGGTCAAGAACTGCCGCACCACTTGCTGGCGGTGGCGCGTTTTGAGTTGTTCGGCCATGTGGCTAAGCTGGCCTGTTTGGCAGGGTTCCCAGTCGTCAAGGTAATCGGTCATTCGTGCGTATCTCTGGATGTGGATTCGTGGGTTGCGGCGTCTTGTTAAACTTGTTGCCGGGGCCCGATTACACGTGGCCGGAAGTGGCCGAATCGGGAAGTTCCGGCAGAGTGGGCTGCTGCCGTTGAACGCTTTCCGCCAAGCGGGCGATATCCAGAATCACAACCTTACGGCGGCCGACTTTGATAAGTCCCGCCAGTTGCAATTCGCCCAGCACGACGGTCACCGATTCTCGTGTGCTGCCAATTACGTTTGCCAAGTCCTGATGCGAGAGCTTAATGCCCAGTTGCACGCCCTGCTCGTTCTTCGATCCGTATTGTTCGGCGAGTTCCAGCAGCAAATGCGTCAGCCGTTCGCGATTCGATAGGAACAACAGATTCTTCAGCCGCTGTTCGACCCGTTTCCGGCGCAGCCCAATCATTTTGGTGATGCCCAGCGACACGTCGTGACGCCGCGCCATGAGTTCGTTCATCGTATCGCCGGGAATCATGACGACGGTGGAATCCTCGACCGCTTCGGCATATTCGTCTCGCTGATTGCCGTCAAAGATCGCCAGTTCGCCAAACAACTCGCCGGGTTCGATGAAGGCCAAGATGGACTGTTTGCCGTCACTGGTCAGATGGCAGATCTTGGCCCGGCCGGCCGCCAACAGAAAAACCGCGTCTGCCTGCTGGGCTGGCAAGTAGATGGGTGTCTTTCGGGCAAAGGTCCGCGAACGGCTACGTGACTCGACAAACTGCAACTCGTCAGGGGCGAGGCGCTGGAACAAGTCACATCGTTTCAAATGCCAGAGCTTCTCGGACATTAAGTGAAAGCAATATTAAAGTTGGGGGCGTTTGAGCGGCATTATACGCAATCCTTCTAACGAGAGAAAGCGTCAGAACTACCGCGAAGCCAACGATGCCGTGCGTTTGGACGTAGAGATTGCCTCGGCGGCGGTGCCTGTGTCAGTCATGCCAGCAAATTGCACTCCATCGGCGACACAGTTTGTGACTCTCTCGATTTCCGAGCGTACTTGGCTGAAAAGTGCTAGAATTCCAAGCAAGGGGATTGGGAGTTAGAAACAGAGGAGAAGAGTCGATGCGCGATTTTTCTAGCCGAACTTTTGTATTGGTTGCAATTCTTGTCGGCGTTTGCATGCCTACTGCCGCGCCCGACCTTTACGCTCAGGGCGTGCGGGTTGCGGCTGGTCAAGCCAACGAGAAGACTAGCGAAGAGCAAATCAGGGCGGCGCTGAAAAAGCCGATTCAGATTTCCGCCGTCGAGACTCCGATCAGTGACGTGTTGCGGCAACTCGGCAAGACGGCGGGAATCAACGTCGTGCTTGACCGTCGCTCGCTTGAGGAAGTGGGCTTGGGCGGCGACACGCTTGTCACGCGCGAACTCGAAGGCGTCTCTTTGAATTCGGCATTGCGGCTGATCTTGAATGAACTGGAACTGACGCATTTGATTCGCGATGAAGTATTGCTGATTACGACCAAAGAGGTCGCGGAAACTTTGCTGACGACCACGGTCTATGAAGTGGGTGATTTGGTTTTTACCAAATCCCCGCAACATGATCTCGTGCATAAGCCCTATTCACGACTGTCGGCATCCGCCGCCGACTTCGACTCGTTGATTGATTTGATCACAACGACCATTGAACCCGATACTTGGGATGAGGTCGGCGGGCCGGGAAGCATTTCCGCTTTGGAATATTCTGATAGGTATGTGTTGGTGGTTTCGCAAACACTCACCATCGGCGAGCAAATCGAAGAGTTGCTGGAGAAACTTCGCGCCGTGAAGCCGCACGTCGACGCGCATGGCGAGGCACGTCGCGAGCAGGCGAAAGGGCCAAAGATCGTCGCCCGCATTTATCCCATCATTGGCGACTCTACCAAGATTGTAGGCGAACTGGCTGAACTGTTGCGGGAAACGACCGGTGCCAAGTTGTGGAATGAAAAGGAAGGGACGATGTTGGTTGGCAAGGCTAACGCCGTCCTTGTTCGACATCATGTCGAAGTCCACAAACAAATTACCGAAGTGCTGGAGGGGCTAAAGGCAATTGAGCAACCTCCGGGAGGATGGGGCCATCACGCCGTACCCCTGGTACAACCAGCCGGGAAATAGAGAAAGTACGCCGTCTTCGCGGTCCGTTGAGGAGTTAGCCCGACGCATTAGGACAGCATGTCGGGGCGCAACTTCACGACGCGTCCACGGCGTTGCTTTCATGGCTCATTCAACGGACTGACGGATTCTGTAACTCAAATCTCCGCAGTGGCGATGCATTACCGTGGCATCGCTCAAACCCGAGGATAGAAACCATGTTTTCCACACTAGACCGAACGGGCTTGTTCTTATGCACGTTGGCCCTCTCCATCAGTTTTTGCGGCGGACCGACTGTACAAGCACAAGGAGTTCGCATTGTTCCCAAGCAGCGGCAGGCGGGCAATGAAAATGCTCAGAACAAGGAAGAACAAATTCGCGCCGCTCTTGATTCACGCCTTGACCTTTCCGTGGTCGGCGAAGATCTGTCGGAATTTCTGCAGCAGGTCGAAGATGCGTTGCAATTTGATGTCGAGCTGGACACCAAAGCGCTGGATGTCGTCGGTATCGGCGGCGACACGCCCATTACGGCGGAGTTGTCGGACATCTCTCTGCGATCCGCGCTACGGATCGTGCTGCGGGATCTAGAGTTGACGTACATGATTTCAGACGAAGTGCTGCTAATCACGACTCAGGAGGAGGCAGATGCTAGTTTGGTGGTCAGAGTTTACGAAGTCGGTGATCTTGTCGTTCCAGAACAAGTTCCGTCTCCCGTGGTCAATCCATACTACGGCTCTGGCGTGGTCGCGGCTGACTTCGACTCGCTCATTGAATTGATCACGACCACGATTGCCCCCGACAGGTGGGACGAAGGGACTGGCTCGGGCTCAGTGTGTGGAATGCAGTTTGGCGACAAGTTCGTCATCGTCTTGCCCCAAACCGAAGACGTCCACGATCAAATAGAAGATCTGCTCAAGAAACTTCGCGGCGCAAAGCCGCGCCGCGTCGACGCCAAGGTTCGTAAGAACGAGCAGGAAGCCAAGAAGATTCTCGTCAAGCTCTATCCCGTCAACGAGCGATTTTCTGAGAAGGTTGGCGAACTAGCGGAACTGCTCCGCGAGAGCGTGGCCGTCGGCACATGGCAAGAAAGCGAGGGCACGGTTGTGATTGGCAAGGCGAATACGATCCTTGTCAAGCATCGTCGTGACGTTCACGAGCAGGTTATCCAAGTGCTGCGAGGGCTGGGTGCATTTGGACGCGGTTCGGGGGGCGGTTTCGGCGGTCCCGCAACGAGCGGTGGAATCCTGTCGGTTCATCCCTCCGTACTCAGCGGGACGGCCAAGAAGTCATCCCCCGGCATGTCCCCCAAGTTGTTGAAAACTAGGAAGCAGCCGCGCTAACACACCGGGCGTCGCTCGTTGCGCTGTAATTGCTCGGTCACTTCTTGAGCTTTGCTTGGCGATGGACCTCTTGCATGATCAGTTGCTCGACCTCGGGCGCCCATATGGTCGGTAGGCCGTAGTAGATCATCGCCCCGCCACCTTCGTACCCGCCTTCGGTCAACACTCGGCGCGACGGAATGTAGGCCATCACGTCGTTGGAATACCCGGCGACCCAGGTCTTCTTGTCGCCCAGTTCAGCTTTAATGCGCACCGCGTAATCAACGACGACCTCGCCGCCCAGCGTCACAAACTGTATGTCGCCGCCAAGTTCCCACATTTGGATCGGGTAAGGATACGTCTGACTCAACGGCTCGCCGCCATCGACTTGGGCCAGCAGCATCTTGGCCCGCGACGCGATGTAGCGGTTCTTGGACGACGTGTCTTTCACCAAGTCTTCGCGCGTGGGCAACGTGTCGAGCGGCAAGTCGATCTCTTCGTAGCTGGTCCGCAGCGTCGCATTGAGGGGCGTCATTTGCGAAGTTAGCAATACGGAATCGACCGCGGTCGCCAGACGGCGGCCATAGTGCCGAGCCAGTTCGACGGTCCGCCGTGGCAATGGATTTTGATCTCCACCGCAGCCGGCCCAAAACAGTGCCACGCACCCTGGGTGATTTTCCTCCAACTCCATTTGAGCAAACCCGCCGTAATCGCCCGACCACTGATAGAAACTGAGCACCGTGCTGTGACAAGCGTAGCCAAACACAACGGCCTTGAGTTGGTCTTTTTCGTCATGGACCGCCAGCACTGGCACATCGTGATCGAACGGACCTTGTAGCTTTTGCGCGAGGCGCACCTTGGGCACATCCGATTCGGGACGGTTGTTGCGGCGGTTGACGGCAAAGGTCGCCACGCCGCTGCCCCACGACAAGCGGCAAGGCGCCATTTCGGCGATCGCGGCCTTCGCGGCGTCAACGATCTTTTGTTCTAGAAATTCGGCATACTTGGCGACCAGCGTCTTTTGCACATCGTCTAGCAGCTCGTAGTGCATCGCCCGCAGGTTGCCCGCCACGATCGGCCCGGTGTGCGTGTGCGAGCAGCAGATCGCAATCCGCGATCGATCAAATCCAAGTTCGGCGAGCGCATCGCGGACGGAATTTGACAAGGCACCGTCGATACCGAGCAGATCCAGCGTGACTAGCAGAGCCCGACCCTCTTTCTCGTCTTCCAAGACAACGGCCTTGGCCCACAATTCGGTTAGCTTTCCTTCCGCCGGCTTATCGCGTGACGCATAACCGGACATCCACATTTTCTGCTGGGGCGTGATCATCACCTTGGCCGCTCCGGCCTTCCAAGCTCCGCCAAATACCGGCACGCACAGGGTCAGAATGGCGGCGGCGGCCACCACCGACACAAATCGGGGAATGGTCATCATTTTGCTCATGGTGAATATCCTTCTTTCTTGCTCTCGCGACAAACAGCGGTCAGCCTTGAATATACACCAAGTCCCAGCCGATCGCAGGAAAACGCAGCCCGCGGGCGAAGCAGCGGAGTGCGGTGGCTGAACGCGCAAGAAAAGAGGGGCGTTGCCATTGCTGACAACGCCCCTCGGGGAGCCAAAAAAGAGTTGCTCGGGGGCATCCGGCCCAGCAAATCCGTTACGAGCAACCCAAGCTGTTGCCACAGTTGTGGCAGAGGTAACAATTTCCGTTGCGGACCGTGATCGCTCCGCAATTGTCGCATGTCGGAGCATCGCTTTGGAAGCGAGCGAACTGGTCGTTGCGCGTGGTCTCTCCGTCCAGGTCGGCACCCAAGTGCATAACGGCTCCGGCTCGGTCCAGCATGGCGGAATCCACTTTGCCATGCCCGTTGGTGTGAGCATTGCCGTTGGTCGCCGCCGACACCTGCAACAATGTGGCTGGGCCGCTGGACGTTTCCCTGGTGGCACTCGTCGTCGCCTCGTCTGGCGACGACTTGGACTCGGTTTCCTCACCCTCCTCGGAACCGGTCTTGGATTTTTCCGATCCACCTTCTTCCGAAGTGGTCTTGATTCCCGTGGTCGCTTCACGATACCCAGGCAGGAAGGTGATTCCCACCCAGCGGAAAATGTAATCCACGACGCTCTTGGCGATGCGAATGTCCGAGTTGCTGGTGTAACCCATCGGCTCGAATCGCGTATGCGAAAACTTACTGACCAAGACTTCCAACGGCACGCCATACTGCAAGCTCATGGAAATCGCCGTGCCAAAGCAATCCATCAAGCCGCCGATGGTACTGCCTTCCTTGGCCATCGTGATAAATAGCTCGCCCGGCCGGCCGTCGGGATAAAGCCCAACGTTGATGTAGCCCTCGTGGCCGCCCACGTTGAACTTGTGGGTAATCGATTGACGAGTGTCTTCCAATCGCTCGCGGCGGGCACGGTAGATGATCTCTTTTTCGGCCGATTCCGAAGCTTTGTCGCCTTCTGTCTGGGTCGACAGCGGCTGGCTTTGCTTGGAACCGTCGCGATAGATCGCCAGTGCCTTGAGGCCCATCTGCCAGCCCCAGGTGTACGCCTCGCCGATGTCTTCGACGGTGGCTTCGGCCGGCATGTTGACTGTTTTCGAGATCGCTCCGGATAAAAACGGCTGTGCCGCGGCCATCATCTTCACATGAGCCCGCCAGCCGATGCTGCGCGTGCCGTTGGCCGGCTTGAAGGCACAATCGAAAACCGCCAAGTGCTCGTCCTTGATGTCCGGCGAACCTTCGATCGTATCGTGCTGGTCGATATACTTCGTGATCGAATCGATGCGAGCGTCGTCGTAGCCCAACGATCGCAGGGCCAGCGGCACCGACTTGTTGATGATCTTCAACATGCCACCGCCCGCCAACTGCTTGTACTTCACCAGAGCGATATCGGGCTCGATGCCGGTCGTATCGCAATCCATCATGAAGCTGATCGTTCCGGTGGGAGCCAAGACCGTGGCCTGGGCGTTGCGGAAACCGTACTTGCGACCCTGCTCCAAAACCGTGTCCCACAATTTGCGGGCCGCGTCTTTTAGGTAGGCTGGAGTTTCGTCGTTGATCTCTTCGACCGCGTCGCGATGCATTTGCATCACGCGATTGAACGGCTCGCTGTTATCCGCGTAGCCTTCGAATGGTCCCACGGCATGAGCCAGTTCCGTGCTGGTCAAATTCGCCGCTCCGTGCAGCAGAGCGGTGATGCTGCCGCACACGCCGTAAGCGCCGTCCGAGTCGTAAGGCAGACCGCTGTTCATCAGCAGACTTCCCAAGTTGGCATAGCCAAGCCCCAGCGGCCGGAAGCGATGGCTGTTTTCGGCGATGCGGTCGGTCGGATAACTGGCGTGATCCACCAAGATCTCTTGAGCGATCAAGAAGATTCGGCAAGCCGACTGAAATCGCTCGGCGTCGAACGTGCCGTCGTCGCGACGGAACTTCATCAAGTTGATGCTTGCCAAGTTACAGGCGGTGTCGTCCAGGAACATATATTCGCTGCACGGATTGCTGGCGTTGATGCGCCCCGAATTCGGGCAGGTGTGCCAACGATTGATCGTCGTGTCGTACTGCACGCCCGGGTCGCCGCACTGCCATGCGCATTCCGCCATGCGGTTCATCAACCAGCGGGCGTTGTAACCGGGTCCGTCGGTTCCATCGGTCACCATCCGAGTCATCCATTCGCCGTCATGTTCGAGCGTTTCCATGAACTCGTCCGTCAGGCGGACCGACAAGTTGGCGTTTTGGAACAAGATCGAGCTGTAGGCTTCGCCGTTGAAGTTCGCTTCGTAACGGCCGCTGCTAATCAGCGTGTGAGCTTTCTGCTCTTCTTTCCACTTGCACTCGATGAATTCCAACACGTCGGGGTGCCAAACTTTCAGCGACTGCATTTTGGCCGCGCGCCGTGTCTTGCCTCCAGACTTAACGACCGCGGCAATTTGATCGTAGACCCGCATAAAGGAGAGCGGGCCGGAAGGCTTACCGCCACCAGACAGCCTTTCGCGATACGACCGCAGCGTCGACAAATCGGTTCCCGTCCCCGAGCCAAACTTGAACAACATCGCTTCGCTGGTCGCCAGCCGCATGATGTCTTCCATGTTGTCGTTGACGCTTTGGATGAAACACGCCGAACCTTGGGGAAACTCATACGGGTTTTCAGGTTGCGCGGCCGTTCGCGTTTCCGGGTTCCAGTGCCAGTTGCATTTGGCGCCTGTCACGCCGTATTGGTGAAACAGGCCCACGTTGAACCACACCGGCGAATTGAACGATCCGTGCTGATGCAGGCAGAGCCATGTCAGATCGCGATAGAAATTCTCGCCGTCTTCCTTGGAGGCGAAGTAGCCGTCCTGGATACCCCAATCGCTGATCGTGCGGCTGACGCGGTGAATCAGCTTGCGAACACTTTTTTCCCGTTCGGGCGTGCCGTTCTCGCCATAAAAGTACTTGCTGACGACGACGTTGGTCGCCAACTGGCTCCACTGCGCGGGAATCTCGCAATCGGTCTGTTCAAATAGCAGTTGCCCGTTCTCGTCCTTGATTCCGGCCGAGCGTAGTTCCCACTCGACGGTGTCAAACGGATCCTTCGCTTCCGCGGGACAGAATTCAGAGGTAATCTCGATTCCCATGCGATCGGCAGCCGAACCATTGGATTGGTCGTCTACTTGCGGGCGGGATTCCAAACTGGCGGTAGCCATAGTTCAACTCCTTCTGAGACTAGGCGCGATCCGTCACTCGCGGGCGTAAAATTTGATTTTGGCCTGGCGTACAATCAGACCGGTCTTAACCCAACTGAAACGAATTCGGACGCTAGAAATGTGGGGAAAATCCGATATTCCCCGTGATGTGAGAAAGTGCCTTCGATGGCAACATATTGTAGGTTCGTGAGTTCAAACCACAACATGTTGGATAAGTGACCGAGTTTACTCTTTTCTCGGCAGGCGTCAACAACTTTCTCAAAAAGTTTTTTTGACCTTAAAACGGCCTTAACATTTGCATGCAGTGCAATCACTGCAATGCCAGCAGGGGCGATAGCATACCGACCGCAGGCAACAATTTCAACGGTGATTTGAGACTGAAAAAACAGGCATTTGGGAGATTGTTGCAGAAAAGAAAATGCCGAAGAGGGTTTTTGGGCGGCATGCCGCGGGTGCATTTTGGCACTCGGTCACCTGTAGGTCACTTTCGCCGAATGTGACCACAATAGCCCCTCCGGTTGACGATCAAAAAGAAGCCACCAAAGCGGATTGCTCTGGTGGGCTGTTGACACCCTCTAACTCCCCCCTTGGAAAGGGGGAGAACAGGCTGATTTCGCCCGCAGGCGTTGCTTAGCCGCCTTTTTCGATCTTGTTGATCCGCACCCGGGTAAACATTTGGCGGTGGCCCGTTTTCCGGCGCATGTTCTTCCGTTTCCGGAACTTCTGCACCGTCAATTTTTCGCCCTGATTGATGCCCAGGACCTCCGCGGAAACGGATGCGCCCGCCAAGCTGGGCTTGCCCAAATGGAAGCCGTCGTTGTCCGAGACGGCCAAAACTCGCTCGATTTTGAGTTCATCGCCCTTGCCGAGGTCGCGATAATCCAAATCCAATTCTTGCCCCTCTTCCACTTTATATTGCCTGCCGCTGTCGGCAATAATCGCGTACATCGCTCACCTCGCGTTCTCAAATACCAGGACCAAACTGCCTAAAATAACGTAATCGGCCCCCATTGTCGAGGGCTTCGCGATCAGCGTCAGTTGTCGTTCGATGCGGACTGATTCCTCACAGATGCCGACGGGTGCCACGAGAAACCTACAAGAACACGATCTCGCTCGATTATCTATTACGGCCCATATGGATGGGCACGCACGCGGGTCGCGACGCATCAGATTGGCAGAGAAAACGGCGTGGACGTCAGTGACCTCGTTCGAGCCGTTGGGTTCAATCTGACGCATCAATCTCGCACTGCACAAATCAACCCGACTCAGTCACCGCCTGCGGCAGAAACTCGAGCTAGGAACTCGTCACGTTTTAGAAGTTCCATCGCTCCCTTTTCGCTTTCAACGAGATAAACCAAAGCCTTGTCGACAAGTACTACCTGAGAATCAATGGGGAGAAATATCTGATAAAGCCAATCGCTACACCCAACAATCGCGCTGGCAATTTCTGCTACTTTGACGACAAAGAACAATTCCGTCGGCCCCAGGACCGCCCCCTTCGGCGCAAGCGGTAAAAACGCTCTATGGGTGGCACCGCTTTGGTGCCGTCTCGGAGGCGATCTTCTAGGTCGCCTTTTTCTATTGGTCCCCTCCGCATCTCCACATCGATGAAAGTCCGCCGGGAGTAGGTGGCGAGTGTGAGTTTAGTTGCACACGAATGCAGCCGCAGTCCGAAGAGGGCCCCAGTCCCCGCAAAGACAACGCCGGAATCCAACGGGATCTGGAACACCATCCGCCGGACGTTTCTCGAACGCGATCGGTGATCGGTCGCGAATCGCTTCCTCCCCCCTGAACGTGCGGCAGCCGATTTCAAGGCGATTCCGCCAAGCGAACAAACCAAAAAGGAGAATTCTTGGTATGATGTGCGAATCAGCGCGGCGGGAATCCTTACCCACCTTTCGCGATCCTCGTTTCCAATCGAGAGGCTAATCCATGGCGGTTAAAGTCAAATGCACTAATCCTTCTTGCGGCGTGATGATGACGGTGCCTCAAGCGGGGCAAATGGTTCAATGTACGGTTTGTCGTACCACGTTTTATGGGATGGCCGCGACGGGATCGAGCAAGCCGTGGTATTTGCAGTGGTATGTGCTGGCCGGAGGTGGTGTGGCGGCGCTGCTATTGCTACTGCTGATCGGAGGCGGGATCGTGGCCGCGGTGATGATGTTCGGCGGTTCGACGGAAGTCGCCGTGGATGTCGATCCGCAGCCAATCGTCGAACAGCCGGTCGTTCCCATCAAGAAAAAACCGACCGGAACATTGGCATTGAGCGGCTCCGCCGCAGCCACCATGGAACCCGGAACCGAAGTGAAAATCGAAGTCGAAATTGAAAGCAAGAAAGTTCGCGGGCGGCCGGAGTTTACTTTGGAGGGACTGCCCGAACATTTGACCGTGGGTAGGATTCAAGTCCGCTCGAAAAAGGTCGTCATCCCCATCAAGGCGACTGCGGAAGCTCCGGAGGGCGTCACGGAAGGCCTGCTCGTCGCGGTTGCCGGTGAATTGCGAGCCGAGCACGCGGTTAGCGTTCATGTAAAAAAGGTGCTGCCGCCAGCCATCGCGCCGATTGCGGCCACATTTATCAGCCCCGGGGCGAAAGCAACGATTAACTTGCAGGTCGACCGCCGCGGATTGGAAGGACCCGTCAAGCTGACCATCGCCGGCGTGCCCAAGGATATCACTGCCACGCTCCCCGAGATCGACAAGGACAAGAGTGGGGGTGAGTTGCAACTGGTTGCCGCCGCCACGGTCCCCGATGGGAAGGCCAGCGTTCGCATTACCGCGGAAGTGGACGGGCGGGTCGGCGAGTTGGAATTTCCGCTGACGACCGAACGCTACGCGATGCACATCAAGCCCATTCCCCTGCCGGTACGCTGGCTGAAGCCGGGAGAGAGCAAGACCGTGGACGTGACATTGATCCGACGCAGTTACAAGGGGCCTGTCGACCTGCAAGTGGAAGGGTTGCCGGATAACGTAGCGGCCCAGCGCGTGACCATTCCCGAAAACCAAGACACGGGTACGATTACCCTCGTGGCCACGGCCGATGCGAAGGATCGAGTCCGTTCGGCCTATCTTGTAGCTTCCGGCGGTCCACACTCGGCGAAGCACGTGGTCGTCACGCGCGTCAAGAAACAGGAGGGCATGCTGTTGCCCGAGGTGGGGATCGATCCTGAATTGAAGGGCTTGCTGAAGCGAGGTTCGTTTGGCGGTCGTCTCAGTTCCCCGAGCAAACAAGCTCTGATGGACCTGTTCGGTGGGACGACCGAATCCGAGCAAGCTGTCTTAATGGGGCTGCGTTGGCTTTCTCGGCACCAAGCCGAAAACGGTAGTTGGTCGCTGCAAAACTATAATCGTGCCAGTTCCAAATGTAACTGCAAGACTCAGTTTGAAAGCGAGGTCGACGACAATAACGTTGCCGCCACCGCCTTCGGATTGCTGCCGTTTTTAGGGGCTGGAGTGACATCGGAAAGCGCGCCGGAATATCCTTCGGAACTTGGTGATTACAAGGAGGTTGTCAGCAAGGGACTGGAGTTTCTCAAGACTCAACAGAAGGAAAGCGGCCAGCTTCCCGGCGGCATGTATGCGCATGCGTTTGGCACCATCGCGCTTTGTGAAGCCTATGCACTGACCAAGGACAGAAACATTCAGACCGCCGCGCAAAAGGGCGTGCGTTATCTCGTCAACGCCCAACACGGCGGGACCGGCGGCTGGGGCTATGGGCCTAAGCAAGAGGGCGATACTTCCGTCCTGGGGTGGGTGTTCTTGGCGATTCGCAGCGGCCAATTGGCCAAAATGAACGTCCCCACTCGCGTTCGCGATAAGGCCGGTAGCTTCCTGAATTCGACGGCGTCCGGCCCCACTCCGCATGCGGGATCTCAGTATTCCTACCGGCCGGGCCAACCGGCGAAACCTTCCACCTCGGCGGCCGGCTTGTTGAGCCGTCAATATTTGGGCTGGAAATCGGATCGTCCTGAGTTGGTGGCGGGTGCCGAGCATCTGATGAAGTTCTTGCCGCCCGAACACGGAACCAAAGTGGGTGCCGCCTACACCAACTACTACGCGACCCAAGTGCTGCATCACTTGGAAGGAAAGAACTGGGACTGGTGGAATCACCGCATGCGCGAACATCTGCTTCGAGTTCAAGAAAAGGAAGGCCATCAAAAGGGAAGCTTCAGCCCTGAAGGGTGCGACCACGGCAAGCGTGGCGGCCGCCTGTATGCCACGTCGTTGTCGTTGCTGACTCTGGAGGTCTACTATCGGCATCTGCCACTGTATGGCGAGGCTCCCGCGAAAGCGGCACAGAATTAGCGCCCATCGTGTTGTCGGCGCTGGCGCAGGTGGCAATTCGTCGCGTGAAGTATTCGTGTCGGGCGTATGCTCGGGCGCTCCATGAACGCGCCTTCTCATTCAGTAGGCCAGCACAAGGGAGCGACCATGCGTTATGTCATCAAGGAAAAGTTCTGGTCGTGGGGAGACGACTTTCATATTTACAACGAAAGTCAGCAGCCTGTGTTCCTCGTGGATGGGCAAGCGTTTTCGTGGGGCGACAAGCTCTCTTTCCAGGATCTTCAGGGGAATGAGTTGGCGTTTATTAGCCAAAAGTTGCTGAGCTGGATGCCGAAGTACGAAATCTACCGAAATGGCAAACTATTCGCGGAAATGGTCAAGGAATTCAGTTGGTTCAACAAGAAGTTCATGTTGGACGTGCCCGGCCCCAACGACTACGCGATCGAGGGAAGTTTTTGGGAGCATCATTACGCGTTCTATCGACAGCAGGGCGTCGTCGCCAGAGTTTCCAAGGAATACTGGACTTGGTCGGACACCTACGGAGTGGAGACCGCCGAGGGGGAGGACGACGTAGCCATTCTGTGCGCGGCCATCGTCATCGACCAAGTTTTGCACGACGAGAAAAAAGACTAGCAAGCTCTCGTCTTCGCCGCCGCCCATTCGGCGACTGATTCGGTCAACGCACGATATTTATTTCAATGGCCCGCTTAACTACTGGCTTCGAAGATTCGGCTTTCTAGTTCTTTTAGCAGGATGAGCCTTTTTTTTTGATCGGCTTTTCCGCATGATGGCATGTCGCTGTTGCGATGCGAGCTGGCTTGGCGGTGCCGTGGCCG
>JAJDEH010000477.1 GCA_029259935.1 Planctomycetota bacterium | reverse complement strand
GCCACACATGAATTCATTCCCAATCGATTCGGCTCAACGCGCGCCGCGCGCCTTCAGTTTGGATGTCCGGGCGGCGAGCTGATCCGCGGTACGAGCCACTGCGCCGGCAAGTCGCCCGCCTGCGTAGCTCTTCGCCACTTGTTTGTAGATTTGGCGCAGCTTCTTACCATGCGAGTTCCACGTCAGCCCCCGTTGCTCGATGAACTGCGCGCCACGGGCCGCCATGCCCTTCGCCCCAACAGAATCCTTTAGGACTCGCAGCATGAGCGACGTCAATTGATCATGGTCGCCCGGTTCGAACAGTAAGCCATTGACGCCATGCTCGATCAACTCCACCGTCCCATTTACGTCCGTGGCGATAACAGGGCGCTGGCAAGCCATCGCTTCCAACACCACATTGGGGCGGCCTTCGCTTTCACTGGGCAGGACCAACATCTCGGCGGCGGCAAGCCACAAGTGCGATTGATCTCGCGGCACCGCACCGACGAATGAAACTCGCCCCGCAATTTCCAATCGCCCCGCAAGCTGTTTTAGTTCTTGTTCGCTGGGACCTTCGCCCGCGATGCACAGCCGCACATTTTCGTGCCGCCTCAGGACACCGGAAAACGCTTGCAGCAAGGTGTCGACCCGTTTTCGTTGAATCAAACCACCGAGATAGAGAATGTGGCGTTGATCCTCGGCCAGACCCAGCGTGCGTTTCGAATCGGCTTGCGAACATGGCTTAAACTGCGCGTCGTCGATGCCGTTGTAGACTGCCTCGATGGGCGTGACGCAGGGGATGTCATGCAGGCGCTGACAGAATTCATCGCTGACGGTAATCACATGGTCCACTCGTCGCAAGATGGAACACGCCAGCCGGCGGCCCAGACGCGAGTTGCTCATCGTATTGATGTCGGCCCCTCGAATCGAAGCGACGACCGGAATTCTCCGCAAGCGGCCTACCACTCGGGCGACCAATGCCGTGGGCAACCACTGAGCGTGAATCACGTCGGCGTGCTTCGATGCCCGCCACAGAGACCATAACATGCTGCCCAGAAAGCACGGCAGATTCAGCTTGGCAAGGAATGACGTCCGCAGCGTGCTAAACAACCCCTCGTTGCGATAAGCCAGTCGCTGCATCCTTGCCGGCCAGAAATAGCGAAACCTTCTAATCTCGATTCCGTCGATGGTTTCCCGGCGGGCTAGACCTTCGGCATGCGGGGCAACCACCGTGACTTCGGCACGGGCATCCGCCGCGAGAATGCTGCGCGCCTGCTCGAACACAAAGCGCGAATAATAGTCACGCGGGCCGCGTATGAACGAAGTTGTTACAAAGCACACTTTCATTGCGATCGTCGCCACGCCGGTTCGGAATAGGTCCCGCGAATTCGCTAACTGCGGCTATCATGAGAATCGGCAAACTTGCCGGAGCCGGTTTGAGTCAAATGCCCGGCGGCGCGACGCTAGTGAGAAAGGCTGTCGGTCTTGCGGATTCGACCGATTGTTGCCCTCACGCGTTTTGTCTGAGTCACCGGAGAATTGAGTTTCACAATCCAATAACTGTCATTGTCGAAGCAGATTTCCCCGTGCTGTTCACAGAATCGCAATAGGTCGAACAACGCGTACTCCAGTCGTGCCGGTTGTGGCGGCGGCTCCTTGTGCAACACCCAACGGAAGTAATGCCAGTTGACGACCACGTAGGAAAACCGGTCGGCTTCAAGCAGCGAGAGACAGCGGCCTTGATCGCCGTCGGATCGCGCGACGAACTTCAGCCAAGATGTTGCATAACGTCCCAGTTGTTCGTAATCGCCTTGGTACGAGTGCTTTAGCAGATATCCCTTCGACTCGCCAACAAGCAGCGTCCGTTTATCACAGTCGGCATGGCGATTCAGATACGCAATCACTTCCGCATAAGCTGGGTTGTCGTAGTTGTAACCGTGATCGGCCAGCACTTCGACCTTCGACTGAGCGCCGGCCAGGTACTTCCAAGGCGAGAGGGAAAACCATTTGACGCCGACCAGCAACAGCGGAAAGGCGACGCACAGCAGGATCAGTGCCGAGAGCGGGGCTGGCAACCTGGCACTTCGCTCGTCCTTCCGGCGATATGACGTGAAGACCCAAGCTGTGGCGAGCGCCAGAAACGGAAACACCGGAATTAGGTAGCGCAGCATTGTCAGTTTGGCAACGACCACCACAACGAATAGGCCCGCGAAGATCATCATCAGCCGCAAGTGGCGATTTCCCCACCATTTCCAGGGCAGCAACAAAGCAATCAGCAGCATGGGATTGAAAAACGCAAACGGCTTGCGGACGAACTTGCTTTGATCAAGCACAAGGGACGGCAAATAATACAGCTTTTGCAATTCAATCTTCCGCCGTTGTTCGGGGAAGACTCGCTGATAGGTCTCCCGCGAGAGCGGCTCTTGCAGCAGCGCGGAAGACGCGACAAAGTTCGTCGCTTGGATTTGAGAATCAATCACGGAAAAGACGGGTTGTTTTCCGTCGGGTGTCTCCAGCATCGGAACCGACTTCCCCAGTCCGCCTGCCGATACCGTGATTGGATAGAAGGCTGCTTCCAGTGCAACGTAGTTCCTGGCGTACCAGAACCCTGACGGAATCAGAAACAGCAATAGCCCGGCAACTTGCCAAGTCCAGCGCCATTTCCGAGCTTGCCAGCCAAAGTAGAACACCGGCAGGCCAACGAAGAACAGCCCAGTTAGTTTCACGCCGCAAGCCGCGCCGGCGAAAACAAGAAACAGGCATCCGATCGATTTGGATCGCGAATCAATAAACAATAACAAACAGAGCATGCTGGCCACGCAGAAAAACGCAACCGTCGAATCGACGCGCGCCGTGGTGCCAACTTCCCACAGGATCGTACAACTGAACAACAAGGCGGCGGCCGTCGTGGCCAGTCGCCTGTCACCGACTCGCAGTCCCAATGCGTAAGTCCCCAAGACGCAGAACAAAGCAAAGGCCAAGTTAAGCAGCCGCACTCCGGCGTCGCATTCAAACGCCACGAAGTAAACATAAAGCGTTTGGGAGAAGGCAGGGAAGTTGAATGGCGGAGCATCTTCCCAAACTCGAAAATCCCCCACGTCGAGCATCGAATTGGCGAGCGGCAACTGATAACCGGCCGAGTCCCAGTCCAGCGACGGCAGCAGACAGATCGTGCCGTGAAAGAACAGGAATAAGGCGATCAACACAAAGGGAACTCGCGATGACTTCCAAGCCCGCCTGGCAAGCCGCAACCACGTCTCTGGCGAAGGAGGCCCATGACGCGCTGTAATCACGGCAGCCAACAGGGCTACGGCAGCAAAGCTAAACTGCAAATACTGAGGACGTAAGACCCCCAGCCAGCCCAACGTCATCGACATCAAGCTGAACAACCAGGTGCCCACGCCAAAGCTCAACAGACAGGACTCCAACGTCGTTAGTTTGTCGCTAGGATCTCGTGCCACTCGCCTGACCACGTCGCCGCCCAATGAAATTGCACTGGCGGCAAAGACGGCGAAGAACAACAGCGAATAAGCAAGATGAGCGGCAGTGGCGGCTAGTCCGGCGGGCGTGTCGACGGCAAAGTGCGTAGGCACCAGGGATCTGGCGGCACAGAGAAATAGAATTAGCGCAGCGCCGACCGCGGGCAACACACATTGCCGAAAAAAGTGCCCAGGCCTCGACGGAGTCGACCCGCGAATCGTACTCCCCACATTGCTTGCCACGCGGCCCACCATCGCTCCTCACAATCCGGACAGACCGAACTTTCCAGAGAACCGGTCAACGCCGTCACGAAATCGGCGCTGCACGGCGTCCAGAAAGGATACTGCCTGATTAGCAGCCAAGACGCGCGTCCCACGCAACATGTTGGCCCACAAGCCGCGGCAGGCCCGCATCGCACTTGCCACCTCTCTGGCTGGTGCGGCCGCCATTCTTGAACGATACGCGGTAGCCTATATTGTGATTGTGCGGAAACTGGCAAGGGTCGAAAGGACTAATCGTGTCAACGATTCAGCGTATTTTGGTGACGGGTGGCGCGGGTTTTTTGGGGTCCCATCTGTGCGAGCGATTGGTCGAGGATGGCCATGATGTGATCTGCTTGGATAACTTTTTTACGAGCCAGAAATCGAATGTTGCCCACCTACTTGATCGCCCCAATTTTGAATTGATTCGGCACGATATCACGGTGCCGCTGTGGCTGGAAGTCGATCAGATTTTCAACCTTGCCTGCCCCGCCGCGCCGGGACACTATCAGTTCAATCCGATCAAGACCACCAAGACCTCCGTGTTGGGCGCAATCAACGTGCTGGGAATGGCAAAACGGTGCCAGGCGAAAGTACTGCAGGCGTCGACCAGCGAGGTTTACGGGGATCCCGAGGTGCATCCGCAAACGGAAGACTATCGCGGCAGCGTCAATCCGATCGGCTTGCGAGCTTGTTACGATGAAGGCAAACGGGCAGCCGAAACGTTGTTCATGGACTACCATCGCATGAACCGAGTGAACATTCGGATCATCCGGATCTTCAACACGTATGGTCCCCGGATGCATCCGTTCGATGGCCGCGTCGTGTCGAATTTCATCCGCCAAGCGTTGGACGGGGAAGACATTACCGTCTTCGGCGACGGTAGCCAAACGCGATCGTTTTGCTTTCGCAACGATCTGGTGGAAGGCATGATGCGCATGATGGACGGTCCCGATGAATTTATCGGCCCGACGAATCTTGGCAACCCTGATGAATTCACGATCCGGCAACTTGCCGAAATAGTGATCGAACTGACCGGTTCGAAAAGCAAGATCGTACAACAACCGCTGCCGGCGGATGATCCCACCCGGCGGCAACCAGACATTTCCCTGGCGAAGGAGAAGCTTGACTGGGTGCCGAAGATTGCTTTACGCGAAGGCCTGGCCCAGACGATTGAGTGGTTTCGAACGATCAATGTCGAGCACTACAGCCCGCCCACGCCGAACTATTGACGTTGCATCGCGGCGGTTCGCCCGGGCCATGCGTAAGCGGCGAATGCAAAGATTCCAATTCCGGCCAAGCTGCCACAGACATCGGCCAACGCATCCCAAACGTCCGCCGTGCGTCCGGGAACCAGCATCTGCATGGATTCATCCACAATGGCGTAACAGACGGCCACCGCCAGCACGACCGCCGCACTAACCCGTAACGAGCGTCGCCTATTTAATGCCCAGGTCAATAAGAACGCCAATCCCAGGTAGGCCACAAAGTGCGCCACCTTGTCTAGATGCCTAACGCCGGGCCCACCCCGGCCTGGAATGTGCGTGGCCACGAACAAGCTCAGCCAATAGAAGGCGAGCATCAGGCAGATCCACCGAAATCGTATTCGCAGTGGACTGGCCATGAAATAAGAGGTTTCCGGTAATGAAGGGGAACGGTCAGACGTTGCGAATTGCTTGGCCTCCCCGAGAACTCTCAACGACGGATTATGGCGTAGCCGGCTGACTTTGCGTAGACTCGGTATGTTAACAAGAAACCGCAATTCTACGATACTCTGATCGGAGCGATGAGCATGCAGAGATCACAATTTCCGGGAACAACCGGCCGCATTCGTTTCTGGGCCGCCGGCGGGGCGCTGGCCGCGATCGTCCTTTTCGGTTCGGTAGGCAAAGTGCGAGCGGAGGATGCGCCGGGCGGCAAGAAAAAAGAGGCAAAATGGCGGCGGCTGTTCGATGGCAAGAGCCTCACTGGTTGGAAGGCGGCGAATTTCGGCGGTGAGGGAGAAGTGAGTGTCGAAGATGGTGCTATTGTGATGGAAATGGGTACGTCACTGACGGGCATCACCTACACCGGCAAAGTGCCGAAAACGAACTATGAAATCCGCGTGGAAGCCAAGCAAATGCAGGGCATTGATTTTTTCTGCGGCTTGACGTTTCCCGTGGGTGATAG
>JAJDEH010000476.1 GCA_029259935.1 Planctomycetota bacterium | reverse complement strand
CCCGCCAGCGACCGCTGGGCCAGCGCAGATGTCGGCGGCAACCTATACCTCTGGAACGGCGCTGACGACCGCGAGCCCGAACTGATCCGTCGAGGCCGCGTGCCTGCGGGCGTCGCTTTTGGTCCTCAAAACACCTTGTTTGTTGCGACTCGTGTCGTCGAGCCCAAAATCGGCGAAGGAGGACGAACTCCGTCGCGACTGGAATGGTGGGATCTGGATGGCCGCACGTTGATCGACCGCACCGATATTTCATGGATCGAACACAACTGGGATTGTGCGGTCAGCCCCGACGGCCAGTGGGTGGTGACCGGCGGAGGCGATGATAGTTCTGTCATCGCGTTTCCTATCCCTGACAAGGGCACGCCACGGCCGCTGCGAGAGAGTGCCCGAATACGTGAACGGGTTAACGGACAAACGATAGGGCACGTCGCGTTTACCACCAGTTCCCCGCCCTATCGCATAGCGTTTGGTCCCGTGGGCCGCGACGACTGGGAGTTTCGATTCAACAGCTACGGAGAACCCCGAAAGCTGTTCAATTTGAGCGCGCCGCTGGCGGTCGAACGTTACCGAAAGGGCGTACGTCTGATGGAGCCGCACAAGTCGGTTAAGAAATGGAGCCTGAAGGTCGTCGACAACGGCCAGACATTGAAGTTGTTCAAGGACAAGAGGCATACGTGTAACGTGCGTTTGCACAAGACTCAGCAAGGAAGGGCTCGAACTTGCTGCTGGTTGAACAACGAGCGGGAGACGTACGGCATTGCCGTCGGTACCGACCTTCAGTGCGGCGTGTTTGTCTATCAACTGGTCCATAATCCAAGAGCACCAGCCCTCTGTCCATTGCTACGGTATTTTCGCGACCACAGCGGCGTCGTCATGTCGGTGAGTTGCTCGCCTGACGGACGATTTCTCGCATCCGGTTCGGCTGACCAAACGATCAAGATTTGGAGCTTGGAGGGGATCCGCAGTGTTGGTTCCATAAAAAAAGCGGGACGTGCGGCACTTGCCTGGGGAGCTCGGTTTTCCAAGGTGCGTGGCCAAGTGACCATCTCCTCCGTCTCCAAGGCGGGGACCGCCGCGCGGAAGGGATTGCGAGACGGTGATCGGATTGTCTGGCTGTGGGCACGCCAGCGCGATGGCACACTTGTCGACACAACAAACCCGGACGAGATCTTAAAGGGATTGCAACACGCAACCTTACTGAAGCAACTCGCATTCAAACTTGCACGACAAGCTGACGATGACCGACCTTATGAAATGGTCGTGGGATGGGCTCCCGTCATGACGCTGTATGTGAATCGCGGCAATGAGTGGGTATTAGCCACGCCCGGCGGACCCTACCAAGCATCGCCCGAAGGTGAACGCTTGTTTGGATGGCACGTGAATCTTGCTCGTGGTGAAACTCCCGAGTTTCATCCCGGTAGGCAATTTCGCGAACAACTGCATCAGCCGGACGTGATGCGCAATTTGCTCACGTTGGGCAACCTGCAAGATGCCATCAAACAGGCCGGGAAAGGAAATCCCGAACCTCTGCGCCATATTGTTCGAAAGATTGGCAGCGATAGCGCCGTCGATTCACTAGCCCGCAACGCACCGTCGATCCAAATCGAAAGCCCGCAACGCGGCGAACAATTCGAAGACGGTCGCGAGGTCGTGATCCGGGCGACTATCGACTTTCATCGACGCGAGTTGGCCAAGGATTACGCATTGCGGGCGTTCGTAAATGGCGTCTACCTCGGAGAACCCGAAGTTGCGGCGGAAGGCGAGAACAAACAGACGGTCGAGTGGCGTGTGCCGCGACTTCCGGAAGCCTCGCAACGGGCCGTCGTGGTCGCCGTTGATAACCGTGTGCGGGCGGTCGAGGAAACGGATCGGGTCTTCCGATCGATCGATTTAGTGAACTTCAAGGCGGCCCCGGCCTCGGGAATCCAGAAACTGCATCTGCTGGCCGTCGCCGCGAAAGACTACCAAGTTCAACCGCTGAGGTTTCCGATCGAGGACGCCAAGGCGGTGGCCAAGGTGCTGCAAGAAAAGGGAACAGGACTCGTTGGAGCAAAGCGGCTGTATCAAGAAGGCCGCTTCGACTATCTACTGCACGACGAGGAAACAAGCATCACCACGGCGTCGCTCAAGGAAAAGCTTAGCCAGTACCACGACGCGGATCCCGCGGACTTGCTGGTTATGTACATGAGCGGCCACGGAGTCGCGCTCGACAACGAGTACTATTACATTCCGCCGCATGAAAAACTCACCGGATTCGCCGGTCTAAACGAATCCGATTTGAAAGGAGCGGCCGGAAAGAAGATTGTCCGCGAAGTCGGCATCTCGTGGACCGATCTGCGGGAAATGTTGCGCTCGGTTCCCTGCCGCAAGATGATGTTCGTGGACACATGTCACTCGGGCATCGTCGCCGAGGAGAATGCCCCAAACCTGAAGAAACGGGTTGCCGAGGCCGTCGTCAAGAAGTTCCCCGAGCAGTGGAACTCGCTGATTCGCGGCCTGCGGGACGACAACATTTTGGTCTTAACCGCCACCACGCCCGGCCAAGTCGCCGTGGAATATCCCAGCCGCAAACATGGCATTTTTACGGACAGCATGCTCCAAGGATTTCGAGGCAAAGCCGAGGATCTGCAGGACAAAGACGGGCGAATCGACTTTCCCGAAATCGTCGAATTCACCCGCGAGGAAGTGAAAAAACAAACACTGGGCGGCGATTATCAAACGCCGCTTAGCTCGCCAGCCGATTCCGAAATCCCAATCGTGCGCTATGTCGATCTGGGTCCATAGTCGTTGTTCGCTCCGTGAACAAAACCAAAACAACAAGATCGCGGATCCGCCACGGATCTTAGTGGCCAGCGCCAGATGCTCTAAATCGCACGTCTGCGTTGATCCAGTCGCCACTGACCCGGCTTATCAGCCTTGAAATTGGCGGAAGGAATTCTCTTCGCGCGAGCAACCCGATGCGATCCTTGGTTCCAGGATTGTGATTGTGATAAACTTGATGTATCACGAATTTACGCCCAATTCCCACGCGTGATGATACGAGAATTGGCGGAAAGAAAAGAACATGAATGGTCGGTTGGTTTTCTCGTTACTGCTGACGTTGGCGGCCCGGGTTCAAGGCGCGGAGTCAGTCGATTACGAACGCCAAGTCAAGCCGCTGTTCGCTGAGAAATGCGGTGTCTGTCACGGCGCGCTGAAACAGGAAGCTGGGTTGCGGCTGGATGCTGGAAGGCTTGTTCGTCAAGGCGGCGAGAGCGGAGCCGTGCTTGTCCCGGGAAACGCGGATGACAGTTTGCTGGTGCAACGCGTAAGCTCACGGGATGCCGCCGAGCGCATGCCGCCCGAGGACGAAGGCGCGCCGCTCACCGCGGAACAGATAGCGTTGCTTTCCGCTTGGATCAACGCCGGCGCGGCCGTTCCCAAGGATGAGGTCATCCCGGCCGATCCAAGCCAACATTGGGCCTACCAATTGCCCCAGCGGCCGAAGGTGCCCCGGGTCGATGATCCGCTCTGGTCGCACCCAATTGACAATTTTATTGCACAACAGCATCAGCGATTGGGCCTGAAGGCGGTGAAGACCGCCGACCGTTATACGTTGCTGCGGCGGGCGTACATGGACTTGATTGGGCTGCCGCCGACTCCCCGCCAGATTCGAGAGTTTCACGATGACCCGTCGCCCGAGGCCTGGACCGACGTCGTTGATTCGTTGCTCGACAGCCCGCACCATGGCGAACGATGGGGACGGCATTGGATGGACGTCTGGCGCTACAGCGATTGGGACGGCTATAAGAGTCAACTACGGGGCAGTCAGCGGCATATTTGGCGGTGGCGAGACTGGATCGTCCAGTCGATCAACGCTGATAAAGGCTACGACCGAATGATTGTCGAAATGCTGGCAGGTGACGAGGTTGCTCCCGGTGACGACAGCGTGCTTCCAGCCACCGGATTTCTGGCGCGGAACTATCACAAAAGCAACCGCAACATTTGGCTGGATGCCACAGTTGAACATACCTGCAAAGCGTTCCTCGGCATGACTCTAAATTGCGCGCGCTGCCACGATCACAAGTTCGATCCACTGGCGCAAGGCGTGTATTATCAGTTCCGTGCGATCTTCGAGCCGCACAACGTCCGTACCGACCAGGTTCCCGGCCAGCCGGACGTTATGAAAGACGGTACCCCCCGTGCGTTCGACGCCGATTTGAAGGCGGAAACGTATTTATATGTGCGAGGCAATGATAAGCACCCGGACAAGGAAAACCCGATTGACCCCGCCGTGCCGCAAATACTTGGAGGACAGTTTCAAATTCAAGCGATTGAGCTTCCTCTAGAGGAATATTATCCGGCGCTACGAGATTTCGTCGTTGAGGAACAATTGCATGGGGCACGAAAGCAATTGGCGGCCGCACAAAAGGCGCTGGCAAGCGCGGATGCAAAGACGCTGGAGCCGGCCGCCGCCGAGTTGCTCGAACTAGAGCAGTCCGTTGCCGAGCTACGGCTGGCTTCATTACAGGCACGCCAATTCGCCGACCGTGCGAAGTTCACGTCAGGAGACGCCGCCGGAACGGAACAACTCGCACTGGCCGCGGCCAAGGGTGAACGAGAATTCAACGCCCAGCGAGCGGCGCTCGCGGTTCATCAGAAGCGGGACGTGCTGAAGCAGGCGCGGTCGAGCGAGGAGAAAGACGAAAAGAAAAAGAAAGCGGCCATCGACAAAGCCACGGCCGAACTTGCCGACGCTGAAAAGAATCGAAAGGCGGCCCAGGATGCGCTGACCAAGCAGGATGGCAAGTACACACCGCTTGGCAAGGAGTATCCTCGCACCAGCAGCGGCCGCCGGTCGGCGCTGGCCCGCTGGATCGCCAGCAGCGACAATCCACTGACCGCACGGGTCGCGGTCAACCAAATTTGGATGCGGCACTTTGGCGCGCCGCTCGTCGAGAACGTGTTCGACTTTGGGTTACGGACTCCAAGGCCACGTCATGCCGAGCTATTGGATTGGTTGGCGGTCGAACTAATGGAAAACAATTGGAGCATGAAGCATCTGCACCGTCTAATTGTGACCTCGCGCACTTGGCAGCTCGCTTCTTCCGCGGCCGGCTCTTCCGTCGCCGCCGACAATCAATCGATCGACCGCGACAATCACTACTGGTGGCGAGCCAATGTCCGCCGTCTAGATGCGGAGCTCATCCGAGATAACCTGCTGGCCGTCTCAGGCCAGTTGGACAAGACAATGGGTGGAGCGGATATCGACTTCCGGCAAGGTGAAGCGTCGCACCGCCGCAGCATTTATTTGCGGCACGCGTACGAGAAACAAATGACAATGCTGGTGCTGTTCGACGCGGCGAGCCCTAACGACTGCTACCGCCGATCGGAAAGCATCATCCCACAGCAGGCGCTGGCATTGACCAACAGTTCGCTGTCACTAAGCCAGTCGCGAAAGCTCGCCAGCGATCTCTGGAAAGAAGCCGCAAAGGGCAGCGACGACCAAAACGCGACCTTCATTCGCCTCGGTTTTTTGCAGACCCTAGGTCGGCCGCCGGCAGCCGAAGAACTGGTTGCTTGCGGGAAGTTCCTCGCTGTCCAGGCGAAGACACTCTCCGATCCCAATTCGCTTTCGAGATTTTCCGGGGGCAGCGAACCAAAGCTCAAACCGGCTACTAATCCACAACAGCGCGCTCGCGAGAATCTCGTTCACGTGCTGATGAATCACAACGATTTTGTAACAATCCGGTGACCGCCAATTACGAAGAGCCACGGCCCAGGTCAATCCGAATTGCGAAAATCATTGATTGAGTTGAAATTATGAACAACCGACGCGCGTTTCTAAGAGATTCAGGACTTGGCTTCGGTAGCCTAGCGCTTTCCGCGATGCTAAATCGAGACACGCGCGCGGAACAGAGCGGCCCTCCGACCCATTTTGCTCCCAAAGCGAAGAGTGTGATTTGGTTGTTCATGATCGGTGGTGCGAGCCATCTCGAATCGTTCGACCACAAGCCGGCATTGAACCGCTATGCCGGCAAGACGATTTTGGAGACGCCGTTCGCCGATGTGCTGTCGTCGAAATATTTGGAAAACGAACGCGTCGTGGCATTCGATCCGAATAACGGCTTCGTTCGCAATACTTGCTATCCACTTCAAGTTGGATTTCAGCGGCGCGGTGCCAGCGGCTTGGAGATCAGCGATTGGTGGCCGCACGTCGGCGATTGCGCGGATGACCTGTGTCTAATCCGGTCAATGTGGACGGAAGACAGCAACCACGGCGCGCAGCTTCAATTTCATACGGGCCGGCATCGAGTCGACGGTTTCTTTCCGACCATTGGCTCGTGGGCGACTTATGGATTGGGGTCGCTCAACGAGAACCTGCCCGAATTCGTGGTGATGGGCACTCCATTGGCCGATTGCTGCGGGGGCCAGGAAGCCCATCGCGCCAACTATCTGGGGCCGCAGTACGACGGTGTGCCGCTGAAGACTGATCCGAACAACAGTATGCCGTATTTGACGCCGGAAAAGGGCACGTTTGTAGAGGAGCAGCGACAGCAGTTCGATTTGTTGGGGCGGCTCAACCGATTGACGTCGAACCGCTATCCGGACGACGAAGCGATTCTAGCGCGGACCCGTGCCTACGAACTGGCCTTCCGCATGCAAATGACGATCCCCAGCGTCGTCGAATTGAATAACGAAACCGCCGAGACTCGAAAGCTGTATGGGCTGGAGCAAAAGGAAACCGAAACATTTGGCCGGCAGATGCTCACGGCGCGACGCCTGGTTGAACGGGGAGTGCGATTCGTGCAGGTCTATCACGGCAGCAGCGGCGGAGCGGGCCGCTGGGACGCTCATAAGGGATTGAAGGCGGGCCATTCGCGAGTCTGCCGCGAAGTCGACCAGCCAGTCGGCGCGTTGTTGAAAGACTTAAAGCGTCGCGGCCTGTTGGATGAGACGATCGTTGTTTGGGCCAGCGAATTTGGCCGCACTCCGGGATCGCAACATAGCGACGGCCGCGACCATCATCCGTACGGCTTCACGGTTTGGATGGCGGGTGGCGGCATCAAGGGCGGCATCGCGCATGGTGCCACGGACGAATTGGGCTTCCATGCCGTCGAGGATCGACATTACGTGACCGACGTTCATGCCACGGTCTTGCATCAGTTGGGGCTCGATCCGCGCCGGCTTGTCGTGCCGGGACGAAAACGCCTGGAACGGGAACTGGGCCACCCGATTCGAGCGATTCTTTCGTAGCCTCGTGCCGGCTAAGCCAGGCAAAAGTCCGGCAGCTTCACAATCTCGCCGCCCTTGAGTGCCGATTCGTGGGCACAGATGCCAACGCAGGTCCAATTCGCGCTAGTGACGGCGTTTGGCCATGGGTCGCGATCCTCAATCAGCGCGCTAACAAATTCGTTGACCAAATGCGGGTGCGAACCGCCGTGGCCACCGCCTTGAACAAACGACAGATGATCGGCGTCTTCGATCGATTGAGTGAACTTGCGAATCGGCTCGGGCAGCAGATGAGCGAAATCGGGCACTTCGATCTTCGACGGGATTTCCTGTTCCGGCTGCTTGGCCGTGTGAATGACGTGCGGTTCGCCTTCGACCAACGTCCACTCGAAACTCTTCTTGGTGCCGTAGACGTCGAACGACTCGCGGTATTGCCGCGCGGTGTCGTACAAGAACCGCCAAATGTGCGCCGCCACGTCCGAATCCTTGATCTTGATATGGCACGACTCGACGGCAAACTTGTTGCCTGACTTCTGTTGAATATCGTCTCGCACCGTTCCCGAGCCAAAGCAACTAACATATTCCGCCAGCCCGTTGACCAGCCCTAATACCGGGCTGACGACGTGCGTCGCATAGTGCATCGGAATCATCCGCTCCCAATAATCCGGCCAGCCGTCCATATCTTGTGGGTGCGAGGCAGCCATGTGCTGGATCTTCCCAAGTTCTCCCTTTTCGTATAGATCCTTGATGAAAAGAAATTCACGGCTGTAGACCACCGTCTCGGCCATCATGTACTTGAGGCCGGTTTGCTTTACCTTTTCACAGATTTGAAGGCACTCGTCGATCGTCGTAGCCATTGGCACGGTACACATGACGTGCTTGCCAGCATCCAGCGCTTGCAACGACATCGGCGCGTGATCAGGGATCGGGCTGTTGATATGGACGTAGTCGATGTCCGCGTCGGCCAGCACATCTTCGTACTTGGTGTAGCGTTTATCGATGCCGAACATGTCGCCAACCTTGTTCAACTCGACCTCGTTTCGGCGGCAGATAGCGCTGACATTAGCGTGGGGGTGATTTTGATAAATAGGGATAAACTCGGCACCGAATCCTAGGCCGATCATCGCTACGTTCACGCTTTTATCGCTCATCCTCGCTCCTTACTCGAAAAAACCTGCACTGGATCGAGTCCTCGTTGAAACGAATATCGTACCGCCTTGCCATTCCAAAACAACCAATGGAGAACGAAAAAAAAGGACGTGCGATTGTCGCGATGGATCTGAAGACGCCCCTGGTGCTGAAGGGCGGCAAAGTGGGGCAGACGACTGGCGTCAGCCAGTTTTCGCTCGTTCCACCGCGCATCATGAACAGAAGCTTGGCAACTGTAGCTTCCCAGGCAGGTTTACCGCCGATCGTCCTTAGCGTGCGCCGACAAGCTGTCCTTGCTTCTTTTCCGCGATGATGTCCTCTTGGATCGAAGCGGGCACCTTGCGATAAGTGGCCAGTTCCATCGTGAAGGTGGCTTCGCCTTGGGACATACTTCGCAAGTCGGAGGCATACCCAAATGTCTCGGCGAGCGGCACTTCGCACTCAATTAATGCCACACCATCGTCGCGAACGCCGGTCGACACGATCATTCCGCGCCGCGATGTAATATCGCCCACGATCGAGCCTTGAAAATTTTCGGGCGATTCGATTTCGACTTTCATGATCGGTTCGAGCAATGCCGGCTTCGCAGCGCGGAACGCTTGCTTAAAACAATCGCGAGCACAAATTTGGAACGCCATTTCCGAACTGTCGACGTCGTGGAACGAACCGTCGGCCAGATGTATTTTGACGCCCACGACCGGATATTCGGCGACCGGGCCCTTTAGCAATGCTGATCGAAATCCCTTTTCGATGGCGGGGATATACTGCTTGGGAATTCGTCCGCCAACAACCTTCTCTTCAAAGACAAAGGTTTCTTCGGAGTCTTCCGGCAGCGGTTCCAGCGTGCCGATGATGTGGGCGTACTGTCCCGAACCTCCGGACTGCTTCTTGTGCTTGTAGTTGAACTCGTACTTGGTGGTGGGAGCCTCGCGGTAGCTGACCTTGGGCGGGCTCACTTCCACTTCCACTTTGTATTCACGTCGAATGCGCTCGACGTAGATATCGAGATGCAGTTCACCCATGCCGGCGATAATCACCTCGCCCGTCTCTTGGTCGGTGAGTACTTTGAAGGTCGGGTCTTCCTTGCGGAAGCGCTGCAGCGCTTTGCTCAGCTTTTCGGAACTCGACCGATCGGCCGGCGTCACGGCGACTTTGATCACCGGATCCGGTACAAAAATGTTTTCCAACGTGCACAATTTGGGCGTGGCAGCGTAGGTGTCGCCGCTGGCGCAGTCAATTCCCATCACGGCGACGATATCGCCCGCCAAGGCGGAATCAATCTCTTCGCGTTTGTCGCTGTGCATCTTGACGATCCGGCTAAAGCGATCCTTGCGGCCCGTGCGTTGGTTGTAGTACAGCTTGCCTTTTTCTATCTGGCCTTGATAGATCCGCACGAATGTAAGTTGGCCAAACGGATCTTCCACGATCTTGAACGCCATCCCAACGAACGGCTTGGAATCGACCGGTTCGAGTACGACTTGTTGGGGCGGATCTTGAAAGTCGGTTGCCTTGACCTGTCGTTGCAAGGGCGACGGCAAGTAGCGCACGATCGCGTCGAGCAGCGGCTGGACGCCCTTGTTCTTGAACGCGGTGCCCAGAAAGACCGGCGTCATGTCTTGCCCTTGCACGGCCTTCAGAGTCACTTCGTGGATCAGCTCTTGCGAGACTTCTTCCTCGGACAGCAGCAGTTCCATCATTTGATCGCTGTACATGGACAGCGACTCGAGCATGTGCTGACGGCCTTGGGCGGCGGTCTCGACGTACTCGTCCGGAATTGCTTCGGCCCGCACGGTTTCGCCCTTGGCACCGTCGAAGTACAGCGCCTGCAAGGTCACCAAATCAATGATGCCTTCAAACGACTCGCCAGCGCCCATCGGCAGTTGCATGAGGATCGCGTCCGCGCCCAGCCGATCGCGCATTTGTTGTGTGACGGCCAGCGGGTCCGCGCCCGTGCGGTCCATCTTGTTGATAAAGGCCAGGCGAGGCACATGATAACGCTTCATCTGGCGGTCCACGGTCAACGATTGCGACTGGACGCCGCCCACCGCGCACAACACGAGGACCGCACCGTCGAGTACGCGCAGACTGCGTTCGACTTCCACGGTGAAATCGACGTGGCCCGGCGTGTCGATAAGATTGATCGGATGGCCGTCCCACTCGACGCTGGTGGCCGCGCTCGTGATCGTGATGCCGCGTTCTTTTTCCAGGTCCATATGGTCCATGGTCGCGCCGCTGCCGCCGCCATGGACTTCTTCAATTTTGTGAATTCGGCCCGTGTAGTAAAGGATTCGCTCGCTCAGCGTGGTCTTGCCAGAGTCGATGTGGGCGGAAATTCCGATGTTTCTTAGTTTTTCGAGTCTCATGATTTACCTAGCAATGGTTGCTCGTATCCGGCCGGACTTTTGCTTTGGCGGGATGACGAACGAGATCTGTTGGCAGACATTCTAATTTAACACCCAAGGGGCGGGTACAGAGTTCTTGCCCGGTGGGGGTTGGAATGACGTCTTGAGAGGCTTCCGAGTGGCCTGTCGGCGACGGAAGCACTATTTCCTGCCTTCCGTTATCGCACAATAACGTGATTGTATCTTAGTTTATCTCGACCAAACCGAAAGGGCATTTTGACAAAGATTGGGTTAATTCAGTCGAGAACTGCCCGGATGAGGATCATTTCCGTACCTGGAGTAAAAAAGAGAATGTCATTGGTGGGGTAATGAGCAACTGAATTCCGCTCGCGTAGAGCTGAATGTCCACACCAGCCCGGTCTCCACGGGCACCAGCATTCCAAACTAGGGACAACACGAAAGGAGGGCGGTTCGCTCCCGTTTTTCAGGAATTTTTACCTAGCGGCACTGCGAATCATTCCCTGCCGATAAGGCTTTTTCTGCTCATACAGCCCGAGGCGGTAGTTGAGCCGCTCCAGTTCCTCTTCAGGAGCGATCTTGATGGCGCTGGTGATCGTCGCCACCGCTTCGTCGAACTGTCCAGCATTCGCTTGGGCGGCGGCCAGGGTATCCAAGTATTGATGGTTCTCCGTCCCCAGGACTTCAATCGCTTTCCTGGCTGAACGCAAACCTAACGAATCGTTGCGGAATCTCGCCGAGGGAGAGGTCGCCATCAGCCAGGCCGCGCTCTGGTAAGCTCGCGCCAGCTTGTCGTCCAAGTCGATCGCCCGCCGGTAGTCGTCCGCGGCCCGCTGCCACATGCCAAGGCTCTGATAGGCGTCGGCGCGATTCGCGCGTGCTTCGGCGTCCCGTGGAGCGAGGCTAACCGCTCGGCTGTAGTCATTCAGAGCGCTGCGAAATCGGCGCAGTTGGAACAGCGCGTGTCCGCGGCTAGTATGCGCCTCGGCGTCTCCGCCCTTAAGTTGAATGAAGCGATCATAGTCCGCTACTGCTTTTTCAAATTGCCCCAACGCATAGTTCGTTTCACCTCGATTGAACCAGGCATTGGCATAGCCGCGATTCATCTTGAGGACGCGATCAAAATCCACCAGCGCCTTGTCATATTGTCCGCTGGCCGCGAAACTAATGCCCCGATTGTGAAGTGGCCGCCATTTCGACGGGTCGCGTTGAATGGAAAGATTGAAATCCACCAGCGCCTTCTCGTCTAGTTCCGCCGCGAGCGCGTCGTCGCCCTTTTGGATTTTGGCCACTGCGTCATCCGCGTACAACAGGCCTCTCTTGTTCAACGCGAACGCGGAGAGCCGGCCAAGATACTGCTTTTGCGAATCGGATATTTCCATCTCCTGAGCTTCTTCGCACGCGGTAATGCCAGCCGTGTAATCGTTGACGGTTTTCGCAGCCCGGATGCCGGTGTAGATCTTCGTTATCAGCGCTTTTGTATCTTCGGCTTCTGTCTCTTGCGCCTTTGCAATGGATGACAGCGCGAGTCCCAGGAGCAGGGCAAAGCGTGTAAGGTGGAAGAAACGACATTTGAAAGAAGTATTCAACAACATTCTGGATGGTCTCCGGCAGTAATATGTCTTGCCGACCCCGTCGGGCTGGCAGTTCGTTGGCAGTGAGTTGGGGCACAAAGCGACGTGGAGTCGTCAAGTTTCAACTATATCTAGAAAGCGGCTCGCGCAAAAGCACATTCTGCCAATGTCTCGCCAATCGGCGAACTGGCCAGCGCGGCTTGGCGGGGCAAGACTTGAAGTCACGCAAGTGGTATGCGATGCTCAACATCTTCGTTTACTTAGCTTTTGGTGAAAACCTGGTGCATTCAAGTCAGCTTCAAGCAAGCAATGGGAAGCGGGTTATCGGTCGAGCGGTAATTCGTTTTTGTTTCGATCGCTCCACTCGTTGCGCTGCGCAACCTCGCTTCACCCCTCAATCAGTGCCGCAAGGGAATCCACGGACATGAAATTCTTCCGCAAATTGGCGGCAGCCGGAATGCTGCTCGCGCTGTTGTTCCTAGTTTTTTCATCAGTGCGAGGACATCAACCCAGTGAGAACTCCAGCAGTTCGTCATCCGATAACGACGCGGCGGATGATGCTGCCACGAAAGCCTCCGAGGAGCCTTCGGCCAAAACAGACGGCACTGCGAGAACCAGCCAGGACCAACCAGAGGTCGTCAAACCTCTGATCATCTTGGGCATCGGAATCGCCATCGTCCTAGGACTAATCATCGTCTTCAAGGTCAACGCCTTCATTGCCTTGATCAGCGCGGCCATGGTTGTCAGTTTGCTATCCGTCGTGTTGTTGGGACAGGGATCGGTGGAAGGTGCCATTGGGCGCGTGGCGACGTCTTTCGGCGGGTCGGCCGGCGGAATCGGCATTGTTATCGCTTTGGCGGCGGTGATTGGTAAGTGCATGCTGGATAGCGGGGCGGCCGATCGCATTGTCCGAGCGTTTCTGAGACTACTGGGAGAAAAAGGCGCGCCGGTCGCCTTGATGGGCAGCGGGTTTGTGTTGGCCGTGCCCGTGTTTTTCGATACTGTTTTCTATTTGCTCGTCCCGTTGGCGCGGTCTTTATACCGCAAGACAAATCGCAACTATCTGCTCTACCTGATGGCGATTGGAGCCGGCGGTGCGATTACACATACCTTGGTGCCGCCCACGCCGGGACCGCTGATGATGGCCTCCAACTTGGGATTCGACGTTGGGTGGATGATCATGATCGGCACGCTGGTCGCCTTGCCGGCCGCTATCGTGGGAGTGATTTGGGCCAAGATGACCGACAGCATGATGAACGTGCCGATGCGCCAGGTTGGCAGCGAGCCGGAACCCGATCCGCTTAAGGACGAAGAGCTGCCGTCGTTGTTCATGTCACTGCTGCCCGTGCTGTTGCCGGTCGTGCTGATCGCCACGAACACCGTGCTGACGACGATCGCCGACAACGAACATGCCGCTCAACTGAAGGTTTCCGATATCACGGATTGGCCTGCCTGGCACCAAAACTTGCGGGAACAGGCGGCCAGCGAAACATCGAGCCCCGGCAAACGAATTGTTGAGTTTGTTACGCCGGGCAAAGGCGATGGCGATCCAGACCAACGCAACGAATTGATTGCTCTGATCAAGAAAAGCGGAGATCTGACCGAGCCGGAGCAACAGACGCTGATCGACGGGCTCAACAAGTTCGTGCTTGGCAAGAAGAAGTACCACCGCGAGGACGCCGAAGACGCCTTTGTCGGCGTGTTGCCAAACGGCACCGCCCGCTCGTTGCTGAAGCAGTCGCGCACCCGAATGAAGCAATCAGTCGTCGAGCGTCTTAATCGTTCGCTGTTGGAATCGGCCTATCCCGAAAATATCAAAGAGCATGCTTGGGAAACCAACGCCCGGATCGCCGCGAATTACGCCGCCCTGTTTGGCAACGCCAATCTTGTATTGCTGCTATCGACAGTGATCGCGTTGTGGCTGGTCGCTCGGCAGCGCGGACTAAACAAGGCCGAAGTGGCGGCGCTCGTGGAAAACTCACTGATGAGCGGCGGGGTGATCATTCTTATCACGGCGGGCGGCGGAGCCTTTGGGGCGATGCTGCAAACGGCCCAAGTTGGCCCGGCCATTCAAGCGATGTTTAGCGGTTCAAGCAGCGGCGGAGAGACCAGTCAGTTAATGCTGCTCTTCCTGGCATTCCTGTTGGGTTCGCTACTGAAGATCGCCCAAGGTTCCGGCACCGTTTCGATGATCGTGGGCACCAGTATGATGGCCGCTATCATTGGCCCTATCGACTTGACGTTCCACCCGGTCTACATCGCCTGCGCCGTGGGTGCCGGATCGATGATTTGTTCCTGGATGAACGACAGCGGCTTTTGGATCTTCGCCAAAATGGGCGGACTGACTGAGATCGAAGCACTGAAGTCTTGGACGGTCATGCTGGCGGTTTGCGGCGTGGTGACATTTGTCATGACAGTGATTTTGTCGTTTCTGCTGCCGCTGGTTTAGAATGTAATTAGCTCCCGGTAACGAAAACGCGAATTGCATTATGCCCAAACCGAGACGATCTGCATTTGGCGGTTGCCTGTTCGTCCTCTCGCTGTGTGTTGTCGCCTGCGCCTTGCTGATGACCAACGGCATGTTTGTGTCGCTTTTCTATTCCGTCGTCAACAGAACTGCTTTTTCGTGGTTCCAAGACGAAAAATATGCCGAGGGGATAACGCGCGGCGTGATGTTTGTTGGGCCGGTGTTGCTGCTTGTCCTGGAGTGGTGGCTGGCCGATGCGTGCGTCGACTGGCTGGCCCGAATGCGCGGGCCGCGCAAGCCAAATTCGTCTCTGCCTCGCTAGCAGTCCGGCTGCTCTGATGCTTCGTCCGGCGCATTCCAAGCAATGCTACTTTCGGCCCTGGCGGTCAATTAGAATAGAACTGCCCCGGTCGGTACGGCACATACCGCGGCAATTCGAATAGCGGCTAATCTTTACTCCCATGGGAGATTCACGTGAGACAGTGCCTGCACTTTCTTCTTGTTGGCGTCCTGATTTGCTCTACCCGGGCAACCGTCGTGGCCCAGACCGTGCCGGACGAGCCCATTGAAATCGCGCACCAACCGCAGTTCTTCATGGACGGGCATGCCGTCGACAACTACTGGGCGCTCCGATATAAGCGGCAGGCGGTGCGGCGGGTTTTCCATTCCGCCAACAGGCACTCCAGCAATCCGTTGCTACCCAACGAGAACGCGAGCTTCCTGTGGGTCGTGCGTGACGCCGAGCAAGGTGTCTTTCGGATGTGGTACCAGGCCAATGTCCGCGTGAAAGGAAAGGCCGAGGGTCGCAAATATCAGACCCAAATCGCCTACGCCGAATCCAAAGACGGCCAGAACTGGGTCAAGCCGCATCTCAACCTCTTTCCGTGGCATGACATCAAGCCGAACAATATCGTAATTGGCCGGCCCGATCAGAAGCTGGCGGAAAACTGCACACCCTGCATCGTTGAGGCGCCGAAGGAGGACCAACGTGGATTCCGCTATTTGATGATGTACCGAAGCAAGGGCCGCGGCGGTAAGGAACTCAACGGGATCCGATTAGTCGGTTCGCCAGACGGAGTTCATTGGGATCTGGAAAGCGACACGCGCATCGCCCATTTGCACAGCGACAATCACAATACGATCAGCTACGATGCGCGGCGCAAGCAATACGTGATGTTCTGCCGGCCCAAACATATCTACCGCACGTTTTCTGGACCCATCGTAGATACGGGGGCCTCGCGCCGCGTCGCGCGAATGACCAGCGACGAGTTGTGGACGGACTGGCTGAAGCAGAGTGAGCCGCAAACGATGCTGATCCCCGATGCGGCCGACGCCAAAACGCATTTCAATTTTTTCTACGGGATGCCAACTCGCTATCACGCCGGCGTCTACTGGGGCTTTTTGGAACCCTTCCGGATGAACGACTTCATCCACACGGAACTCGCATTCAGCCGCGACGGCATCCACTTCGTGCGTCATCCCGAACGCACCAAACTGATCGAGTACGGTCAGGAAGGAACCTGGGACGACACGATGATCTTCGCCAGCCCAGGCTGGGTCGAGGTCGATGATCAATGGTGGATCTACTACTCGGGATGGGATGGGCCGCACGGCACGACGGAACGAAGCGGCGGCATTGGGCTGGCGACGATTCGCAAGGAGGGGTTTGTCTCGTTACGCAGCCCCATCGGCGGCGGTGCGGTTTGTACGCGCAAGATCCGCTGGCCGGGCGGTGACCTGTTTGTCAATGTGGATGCGGATGAAGGCGAATTGCGAGTGCGCGTCTGCGACGAACGGCGAAAAGTGCTTGACGGATTCGACTACGATGATTGCACACCCGTCACCGGCGATGGCGTTCGTCAGCGAATCAAATGGAAACAGAAGGAAATATCGGAACTAAAGGGAAGAGTGATTCGCCTAGAATTCCTGATGAACGGTGTGATCGATTTGTATTCGTTCGTCGCGTCCTCGTCGTAAAAGGAAGAGAATTCCCTCTTGCCCTCTCCGACAAAGCCCGTAGCCCGACAGGCTTACGGTTTCAAATCCGTCTTTAACTGCTGAGCTGCCTGTCCCAGCATCAGAGTATCGACGCCAGCAACGATAAATGTGTAGCCGCTTTCCATGTACGGTTTCACTGCGTCGACGGTCACGCCAAAGATTCCCAATCGGACGCCGGCCTGCTGGCAGGTCTTTGTCACGTGATCAATGGCATTGGTGACGGCTGGGTCGTCTATTTGCCCCATTTTGCCCATGCTGGCGGACAAGTCGTAGGGGCCAATCAGTACCGCGTCGATTCCTGCGACTTGGACAATCGCCTCTATGTTTTCGACCGCCTCGATGTGTTCGGCCTGCACGATGACCGACACTTCATCATTGGCATTTTCGACATACTGTTTAAATTTCATTCCATATCCATGGGCGCGTGCCAAACCGACGCCCCGAGCTCCCAACGGCGAATACCTGGAATAACGGACCGCGAGTTCCGCTTGCTGAACCGTGTTGACCTGGGGAATGATCACGCCCGCCGCGCCCAAATCGAGCGACTTCTTGATCAAGCCTTCGTCAAGCTTTGTGACCCGCACGATACAGGCGACCCGATCGCCGACGACTTGCAACAGCAGTGCGATGTCGTGAGTTTCAAACGGACCATGCTCCGCGTCGACGAACAACCAGTCAAATCCGGCGTCGGCAAAAATTTCCGCGACCGCTGGTGAAGGCAGAGTGACCATCGTTCCCGCAACCAACTCGCCGGCGCGCAGGCGTGTTCGGAAAGAAGAAACCTCGGGCTGATTGGCAGAACGTGCGGACATGAGATTCTCCGGCGTGATTGGTAGGGCCTGACTTTCGCGGCGCGCCTGAGTTTCCTAGGACGATGCGGCAGTGTAGCATATCAAGCAACCCCAATCCGCTGGCGGCACAATCGGGATGCTCAAGTGTATCCGGCTGGCGGCGATATCGCACTCACACCCCAGACCTCGAATGACAAACGAAAAAAAACCGGCAGGACGTCCCTGGTATCAACGGATCGGTCCCGGACTGATCACTGCCTGCGTGGTCATTGGCCCCGGGAGTATTTTGACTAGCTCGAAAGTCGGCGCTCTGAACGGATACTCGATGTGCTGGATCGTCGTCGTGGCCGTATTGTTCATGATGGTCTATATGACGATGGGCGCGCGGCTAGGTGTCGTTGCCAAGGAATCACCGGCGACACTGATCGCTAACCGCGCTGGCCGCTGGTTGGCGGCGTTGATCGGCATTGGCGTCTTTTTCATCTCCGCGGCGTTTCAATTCGGAAACAACCTGGGGGTTCATTCCGCCTTTTTGGAGTACGAGGACACCATACTCAAAGTCCCGTTCATGCGCGTTGAGTATCTGCTCCTGTTGTTCAACGGTTTGGCCATCACGTTTGTGTTTGGTTTTAGCAATCTCTATCGCGCAATCGAGCGTGTCATGATGGTCTTCGTTGCCATCATGTTGCTCTCGTTCGCGATCAACCTGATTTTCGCATTTTCTTTTGAGCAGGAAGCTCCCGACCGAGCAGTCGCGGCCGATCAAGAATCATCCACAGGCCAAGATTCCACAGGGCAAGACGCCACGGAGCAAGACACTGCGAGTTCGCCGCCAAAACCCGCAAGTTGGACGGACCACCTAGCGCTGCTGGGACTGGTGGGAACGACTTTTGTTATCACCGCCGCCTACAATCAAGCGTACTTAGTGCAACAAAAGGGATGGGGGAAAGAGGAACTTCAAGACGGACTCATTGACGCTCGGATTGGGTCCGTGATCATGGCGCTAATTACCATGATGCTTATTGCGACCGCGGCGGCCGTCTTGCGAAACGATCCGGTAAGAGACATTGCCGATATCGCGGGCGGGTTACGGCCCGCATTTGGAGCGTGGGGACACACCTTGTTTTGCGTCGGACTATTTTCGGCTGCTTATTCATCATTCCTCGTCAATTCGATGATTGGCGGATTTATCTTGGCCGATGGGTTGGGACTGGGAAGCAAACCGACGGAATTCTGGCCCAAGATGTTCACGGTGGCAGTGTTACTCACGGGGATGATCGTCGCCCTGCTGATCTTGTGGCTGGGCTTTGACCGGCTGTTTGCCATCATTGCGGCACAAGCCGTGACCGTGGTGGCGGCGCCAGGCGTTGCCGGAGCCATGCTTTGGTTGGCCAATCGTGAGGATGTGATGGGTTCGGATCGCAACAAGACATTGACCAATGTGGTGGGAGGAATCGGGTTCGTCTTGTTGCTTGCGATGGCGGGTTACACCGCTTTCGTCACGATTCCCGGCCGGATCGAAAGGCTCAGGGAGAACTTGAAGCAGGAGCAAGCTGAAGTCGGGGTGCGTTTGCCGCAAATGCGTGTCAACTCCTCGGGAATTGCCAAGGAATCATCGGAAGATGCCAAACGTTCTCAATCGAGAGTTCATCACCCATTTGGTCTTGAGGAACGAAGGGCATGACACGATTAACAGGCGCGAAAATTAGGTTCCATGAACCCGCCATCGATTGAGCTGAAGAGGGTCACCCCCAATTGCGGCGCGGAGGTGCATGGAATGGACCTTTCAATGCCGCTCGACGATCAGACCGTTGAGACGCTCAAGACGGCGCTCGCCGAGCACTGTGTGCTGTTCTTTCGTGACCAGAAAATGACTCCGCAGCAGCAGAAGACGTTGGGGCTTCATTTCGGCGAATTGCATCTACATCCCGCCTGGCCGCGGCTCGTCGAAGGCCACCCGGAGGTGATGGAGATTTACAGCGACGAGAATACCAAGCGGATTGCGGGCGAGGATTGGCACTCGGACGTTTCCTGCGATGGCGAGCCGCCACTGGGGACGATTCTGCAAATGCTGGAAGTGCCGCCCGTGGGCGGTGACACGCTGTTCGCGAACATGGTTGCGGTCTTTGATTCGCTTTCGGCGTCGATGCAGCGATTCCTGGAAGGAATGACCGCGGTTCACGATGGCGAATTCGTCTACCGCGGCCGCTATGAAGGGGCAATCGAAGAAGGCAAATCGTACCCACAATCCGAACATCCGGTGGTCCGCACGCATCCGACAAGCGGCCGCGGCGCATTGTTCGTCAATCGCATCTTCACCACGCGAATCGTGCAACTCGAAAAACGTGAAAGCGACGCGGTCCTGCAAATGCTCTTCAAGCAGGTCGAACAGCCGGAATTTCAGTGTCGTTTTCAATGGCAACCAGGCTCGGTGGCGTTCTGGGACAATCGTTGTGCCCAGCATCACGCTCTTTGGGACTACTACCCAAACCGCCGCCGAGGCCTGCGTGTGACGATCAAGGGCGATGTGCCTTTCTATCGCCCTTGACACTTCCGCACGCGGGCCAACTCGGCGTGCGTGAATAGGCCGAACCTTTGCGACCGCAAACAAATCCATTACAACCAGGGGCCCAGGCTAGATTCCCACCAGATCCTGCCCTAAGGCCCGAGGAGTACCGGTCCGGCGACAGTCGATGACCAAGTTCGAACAACGACGATAACCAATGCTGAACAACGTACCTGTCAAGAAACTGACGCACAAAAACATTACGATCGAGGGATATTCTCGCGCCGCCGTGCAAACCTACTGGCGGATTCCCGAGCTAAAGGTTGGCTTCGATCTTGGTGCGCAACCGTGGGATTTCATGGGGACACCCACCTGGTTCGTGACGCACACGCATCTCGATCACATCGCGGCGCTGCCGGTTTACGTCGCCCGGCGGCGGATGATGAAGATGGATCCGCCGACCATCTACCTGCCCGAATACGCGGTGGAAATGGTCGACCGCTTGCTCAATGGATTCAGCCGACTGGATCGTGGCCGCTTGCCTTGCACCCTGCTGCCGGTTCGCGCCGGAGACGAAATCGAACTGTCGCGGGAACTGGTCGTGACGGCCAGCGCTACTAAACACACGTTGCCGTCGTTGGGATACATCATTTGGGAGCGGCGAAAAAAGCTGAAGCCCGAGTACACCGACTTGAGCGGCGAGCAGATTCGAGACCTGAGGCTGTCCGGCACCGAGGTGACGGCCGAGATTCGTACGCCCGTGGTCGCGTTTCTAGGCGACAGCGCGCCGGAAGGATTGGACGACTGCCCCGAAATGTACGAGGCAGAGGTATTGATCGCGGAGATGACTTTTGTCGCTCCCGATCATCGCAAGGACAAAATCCATAAGAACGGGCATATGCACCTGGATGACTTCTTGAGTCGTAGAGACCGTTTTCAAAATGAACGAGTCATCGCCAGTCACTTCAGCACGCGCTACCACGACCAGCAGATTCGACGCATGGTGGAAAAAGCCATCCCGGATATGCTCGACGACCGCCTTTATCTATGGCTGTGACAACGATGAGTTCCAATCGTCCGGGTAACGGCATCGAATTTGGCTCCGCGAATCAAACGGACCAACAAGATGCCGTTGCCCGAGCGGCTTATGTTCACGTTCCGTTTTGTCGCCATCGCTGCGGCTACTGCAACTTTACGCTGGTCGCCGGGCGCGATGACCTGATCGATGCCTACTTGCAAGCGCTGGAGCGTGAGTTGTCTTGGCTCGGCGGTACTCACGAGGTCGACACGCTATTCCTTGGCGGAGGCACTCCCAGCCATCTTCCACCACGGCAAATGGCACGTTTGTTGTCGCTGGCCATCGCCCGGTTTCCGCTTGCCAAAGGATACGAATTCAGCGTCGAAGCGAATCCGTCGGATATCACGCCCGAAATGATCGGCATCCTCGCGGACCACGGTGTGAATCGCATCAGCCTGGGGGTCCAGTCGTTCAACCCGCGCAAGCTCGATTTTCTCGAACGGGATCATCGTGCCGAGGATATTCGCACGGCTTTTGAAATGAGCCGCGATAGAATGGCATCCGTTTCGCTGGACCTGATATTCGGCGTGCCTGGCGAAACCTTGTCCGAATGGCAAAACGACGTCGAACAGCTATTAGCGCTCGACGTGGATCATGCCTCCACTTATGGCCTGACGATTGAACGGGGCACTGCTTTTGGCAGCCGGCACGCCAAGGGTGAACTCGGTAATTTGAGCGACGAACTTCAACGCCAGTTGTACATATGCGCCATGGATTTGCTCGGCAGCCGCCAGTTTGAACACTATGAAGTTTCCAATTTCGCTCGGCAGGGGCATCGATGCCGGCACAACGAAAAGTACTGGTTGCGCGAGTCCTACTTTGGAGCCGGGCCAGGCGCGGCGCGGTTTGTTGGCGGAGTGCGAGAGGTGAATCATCGCAGCACGACGACCTATCTAAAGAGAGTGCTGGCAGGAGAATCACCCGTCGCCGAACGGGAACACTTGCGTGGCGAAGAGGCGGCACGCGAGCGGCTGGTGTTCGCGCTAAGAAGGCTGAAGGGCGTCGATCGTCGCTGGTTTGCCGAACAATCGGGGTACGAGATTGAATCCCTCGTTGTCGAGCCATTATCCCAACTTATCAGCTTGGGCTTTCTTGAGTGGGAAGACGAGCGGTTAAGGCTCACGCGCGAGGGACTGCTGCTGAGCGACTCGGTGTTCGCCGAACTGCTTTGAGCCAAGACTTGTCGATCCGATTTTCAGGGGGCAGTTTCCCGTGTCGCTATCCACGCTCCATGATCTTGCAGGATCTCCACAATGCGGTTGGACAATTCGCCCGGGATGCCTGATGGATATCCCTTGGGCGGCGGCCCGATCACGATAACAGGGCCCGTGGAGTTGACGTGCGGTTCATGCTGAACGCTGAGTGCCAGCGACGAATCGTTGTCGCTGCAAATCAGGCACATTAAAAAACGCTCAGGATCATCTCGGCCATCGACGGGCCGAACCTCGACGCTGAGGCCGCCTTCGCTCAAGATGGTTGCCAGCGAAGGAGTCATTGACTCGGGGATAGCAATTAGCGGCAAGCCCATGATTGTCTTTCTTGGCGAAAAAGTCTGGCGTAAACGTCGGGCCTAAGCTGGCCTAAGCCCGTCAATGACGGGCCGCCAATCTCTTAGTCGCTGTCCAACAGTTTGAGATTTGGCGCGATGGTTTCCAACTGTTTGCTCATGTAGCGTTTGACTTGCGCGGTGGTTTTCAATCGCAAGGCGTGCTCCAAGATGGCTTGCGCCGCCGGGACGGTGACGTGACTGGCAAGATCCTTGATGGACGGCACAATCGAGGGACTCATGCTGAAAGATCGCAGTCCCATTCCCAGCAGCAGGACAAACGCTTTGGGCTGGCCCGCCATTTCGCCGCAGACCGTGACGGGCTTCTTCGCCTGGTTGCACAATCCAATCACGTTTTTCAAAACGCGCAGTACCGACAACGACAGCGGCTGGCAAAGATGGCTCACCTTCGGGTTGTCGCGGTCGGCCGCCATTAGGTACTGGATGAGGTCGTTAGAGCCGATCGATACGAAATCGACCAAATCCAACAGCGAATCCATCGAAACCGCCGCGGCGGGAACTTCCAACATCATGCCAACCGGCACTTGGGCGCAGCGTTTGTTTTGAGACTTCAACTGCCGGTAAGCACGACCGACAAGCGAACGCAACCGTCGCATCTCTTCGACGGTGGTGACCATGGGAAACATCAACCGCACCCTGCCCACGGGTGCTTCGGATTCGGCGGCCGCCCTCAACACGGCGCGAATCTGAGTGGCGAAGAATTCGGGGTGCTCGAACGAAAGACGAATACTGCGCCACCCCATGAACGGGTTCGCTTCTTGGTGCTGATGCCCCAAATAAGGGACGGTCTTATCGCCGCCAATATCGAGCGTGCGAATCGTGACTGTCTTGTTAGGACTCTTGTCGATTATTTCACAATAGGCGGCTAACTGCTCTTCTTCGTCGGGGACGTCGGCGTGCGTGAGATAGAGGTATTCGGTGCGGAACAATCCCACCGCCGAAGCTCCCATCGCGACGGCTGCATCCGCGTCGGCCACGCCGTTGATGTTCGCCTCCAGGTGGACTGGAAATCCTTCCTGGGTGGCGGCGGGTTGGTCTCGATTCTCGGCCAGATGATCCTTGAGGTCGAAGAATTCGCGTTCCAACTTGCGGTAAGCCGCCAAGGTCTCGGCGTTGGGGTTCACCACAATGTGCCCATCACGGCCGTCCACGACGACGGTGTCGCCGGTGGTGATCTGCCGCAAGATCCCCCGCACACCCGAAACGGCGGGAATGCCGCGGCTGCGCGCGATGATGGCCGCGTGGCTGGTCTGACTTCCCGCTTCCGTCACGATTCCGTGAACATCAACATCAACGCTGCCCAATGCGACCACTTGAGAAGGGAGCAATTCATTGGTGACGACAATCAACGGGCCTTGCAGGACGTTCGATTCCGGCTTGATGACGTCCGTCAAATAGGCGCTCAATCGCCGCACGACATCCTTGACGTCGTTCAGCCGCTCTTCGAGATATTCGTCCTCGGTCCGGGAAAAAAAAGTCGTATATTCGTCCAGCAAGCGACGAAGGGCGGCCTGAGCCGTCATGCGGTCATCGGCAATCCATCCTCGGACCTTCTTGCTGAACGCCGGATCCCTGAGGATGGACTCGTGGACCGCGAAAATGGTCGCTTCTTCGTGTCCGACTTGGCTCTCGACCTTTCGCTGAAGCGCACGGAGATCAGCAGCCGTCCGATCCCGGGCGGTCTCAAAGTGGGCCAGTTCGGCCGTGACCTCACCATCTGCCAGGCGCTTCCTATCGGGATTAACGAAGATCTCGTGAATGCAATATGCAGTCCCGATTGCCACGCCTGGAGAAACCGCAATTCCCTTTCGCATCATTCCTGGAAATGTACCAGATTAGGTGATGTGCTGACAGACGCCGGAGGCTGGCGTCATTTCAATAAGTGTTTGATGTTAAATGCTTTACGGTTATCGAGTGGCGGCAAGCAAGGAATCTGAGCCGCGACGATCGATAGTCTCGGCAGGTCCCCCCTATCTTAACAAACAATGTTTTTGTAAGACTGGAGGATTGGTCATTGGAAAGACGTAAAGCCTTTTGCAGCAATCGGTTTTAGCCCCGGCGGCTCCCTTTAAATTGCGCTTGAGGGGTTATTTTTCGATAACTATACTACGTAGCCTGGTTACGTGTACCGATTTTTGACTGGGGTGTTCCCCCGGCCAGTGGACCTAGTCCGATTCCCTTAATGGTGTTCAATGCAGTTCTGCCAACTCGACAGGATCACCGAATTGGTGGAAGGAGAGCGAATCACTGCGGAAAAGGAACTGCACGCGACGGAACTCTACCTGAAGGACCATTTTCCGCGGTTTCCGGTCATGCCGGGGGTCTTGATGTTGGAGGCAATGTACCAAGCGAGCGCGTGGTTGGTTCGAAAGTCAGAGGATTTCGTTCACGCCGGGGTCTTCCTGAAGGAAGCCCGAAATGTAAAGTACAGTGGTTTCGTCGAGCCGGGGCAGATGCTGGTAATTACCGCGTCCATTCTCAAGCAAGATGACCACACAGTGACTTTGAAGGCACAGGGCACTGTCAACGAAAAACCGGCGGTAAGCGGAAGACTGGTTTTGGAGAAATTCAATTTGGCGGACCGAATGCCCGGACGGCAAGGCACCGACAAGCACTCGATCAACCGCTACCGAGACTTCTTCGATCAACTCTATCGTCCGCAAGCCCAAGCAGTTCAATAGCAAACTACCGACACAACTCATTCAACGATTTGGAGATGAACGTCAATGCCGCCCACGAAAGATGAAGTATTTGGAAAAATACAAGAGACCCTCGTCGATGCGTTGGGTGTCGACGACGACGAAGTCACGCCCGAAGCGACGATGGTTGGCGACCTGGGTGCCGAGTCGATCGATTTTCTAGACATTGTGTTCCGCTTGGAAAAGTCGTTTGGAATCGAAATTCCGCGGGCGGAGTTGTTTCCAGAAGACGTTCTCACCAGCGCGGAATACGTTCAAGACGGCAAGGTCACGCCGGCTGGCATCGAGGAGTTGAAGAAGCGTATGCCGTTCGCGGATTTGTCCAAGTTCGAGGCGAACCCGATGGTTCAGGATTTCGGTAATCTGCTGACGGTTAATGATCTGTGCCGATATGTCGAGAGCAAGGTGGAGACCGCCGGCTAGGAACCTCCTTTAGAGTACCATGCGCTGGTTTTGGATCGACCGATTTTTGGAATTTGTCAGCGGTAGCCATGCCGTGGCCATCAAGGCGGTTTCGCGCGCCGAATTCCACCTCGACGGCTACTTAGCAGGGCATCCCGTCATGCCCGCGTCGCTGATTTTGGAAGGACTGGCTCAGACCGGCGGATTACTTGTGGGGCAAAAGAGCGACTTCCAAGCACGGATTGTTTTGGCCAAGGTTTCCCGCGCCGAGTTTTATCGGCACGCTCAGCCCGGTGACGTGTTGACCTACCGGACTTCAATTCTGGGTACGCCGGCTGGCGGTGCCATTGTCAAGGCCACCAGCCATATCGGCGACGACCTGCAAGCGGAAGCCGACCTCTTCCTCGCCAAGCTGGACGATCGTTTTGACGGTGTCGAATTGTTTGACCCCGAGGGTCTGTTGCTTGTCTTGCGCTCGATGTGCTTGTTCGACGTGGCCCAGAACGCGGACGGTTCCCCGATCGAGGTGCCGGCCCACATGTTGTCCGCCGAACGCGAAGTCTATGATTTATAATTAAACACTGGCCAGCACTTGTTCGGGTGCGATTTCGGCCCTTCCCGTTGGAACAAAAGGTTGGGAAACCATGAGACGTCGAGTCGTGATTACCGGAATCGGTGTCATCAATCCGATGGGGAATGATGTCGAGACGATGTGGGCAGGCTTGCGTGAGAGCCAATCCGGCGTGGGCTACACGTCTATTTTTGATGCCAGCCGCTTTCCCACGAAGATCTCCGCCGAAGTTAAGGATTTCGAGATCTCGTCGATAGGTGAAGAGCCAGTTCTTTGGGAGAATCGAGGACGTCACGCTCATTTTGCGGCCGGGGCAGCGCGTCAGGCAGTTGATAGCTCCGGAGTCCTGGACAGCATCGACGACCCGACTCGCTTCGGCGTCTACTTGGGCAGCGGCGAAGGGAATCAGGACTTCCACCTGTTCGCCGCGATGATGACGGCTGCGTTGAAAGACGACGAAGGAATGGACGTTTCCCAATTCACGAAAAAAGGATTGGAAATCGTTAATCCGCTGCGCGAGTTGGAACAAGAGCCGAATATGCCGCCCAGCCATGTGGCTGCCATGTTCGACGCGCAAGGGCCGAATATGAATTGCTTGACCGCGTGCGCGGCCAGCAGCCAGGCGGTTGGTGAAGCCACTGAGATTATTCGCCGTGGCGACGCCGACGTGATGCTCTCGGGCGGAACGCACAGCATGATCCACCCCTTTGGCGTAACGGGATTCAATCTGTTGACCGCCCTGTCGACCAGCAACGATGAACCGACCAAGGCGTCACGTCCGTTCGACCGGCTGCGTAATGGATTCGTTTTGGGCGAGGGAAGCGGGATGGTCGTACTGGAGGAGCACGACCGGGCGAAGAAGCGGGGCGCTCCCATCTACGGCGAGATTCTGGGTTATGGCTCGACGGCGGATGCCTATCGAATTACCGACATACATCCCGAGGGCCGGGGCGCGATTGCCTGCATGCGAATGGCACTTGACGACGCCGGCCTCGCGCCCGAGTCGGTGCACTACGTCAATGCCCACGGCACAAGCACCCAGGTCAATGATCGCGTGGAAACCGTGTCTTGCAAAGAAGTCTTCGGTCAGCGAGCCGGACAGGTTCCGATTTCCAGCACCAAGAGCATGATGGGGCATTTGATTGCCGCCGCCGGCGTCACCGAGTTGATCGTCTGCCTGATGGCCATCCGCGACAATTTGATTCCGCCGACGATCAACTACGAAAACCAAGATCCCGAATGCGACTTGGACTACGTCGCGAACACGGCTCGCGAACAACCGTGCGACGTGGCGCTCAACAACAGCTTTGGATTTGGCGGACAGAACATCACGTTGCTCGCCGGCCGCTATGCCGGATAGTTGGGGCGCGTGATCTAGCGGCTCATCCAGCGACACCCGTCCTCGACGCAAACGCGCGCAAAAAACCCCAGCCTTGAGAGGCCGGGGTTGTTTTTTATCTGAAACGGGGTCGTGGCTTAGCTTAGCGACCGATGCTGGGCGGATTGTCAACCAAGAAGTCCCGAGGTCCGCGTGTCGTGTAGTAGGGATAGGCATAGGCCCCGGTCGGCGGTCCGGCTGGGCCAGCGAATCCATTCATGCCGCTGTATTGAACGGGGGTTCCGTGCTTTTGGAGCATGCCTGCCAACAGACCACATCGAAGACATCGTCCGTGCTTGAAGTTGCCGCAGCCACACTGGGTGCAGCGGCCTCCCTGAGACGAGGCATTGCAGGAATTGCAGCCCGTTTGGCAGGGGTTGCCAGACGTGCAGGCCCCGTTTCTTCCAGAGGTAAGGTTGGAGCAGGCACCGGAGTCGCAACAAGAGCCAGTCGTCATGGTGCAACCAGTAGAGCCTACAATGAGCAGAACGCCGGCTGTGATTAGCAACGCGCGGTTCATGATTGTAATTCCTTCCAAGAATTAACTGATTTGGGTCTGGGGGCCTTGAGATTGCGGAAACGAAGGCCACAAACGTATCTTGGTGGTGGGCGCAAAGCGGAAGTGGGTCTGGGTCGCGCCGCCACTGATGGAGGATGAGAGTCCCTAACTAGCTTATCGACGGTACAACAAGCAGAATTGATGAAATCGACACAACTAGGCAAACTGATCGAACCCGGCTGCCGAGGTCTCTCTCAAGTGAGGGAATTCGCGCCGTCCCGACGCACGGCAACTGCTTCGATATTGCCCACCATTAGCTGAGAACACCGATGCCCCATCCTCAAGGCTCGAAACGAACTGGTCGCCCTTGGCTTCCACGCTTTGGAATCGGCACGTTGCTGATCATCATGCTGGTGCTGGCAGTGACCGCCGCCGCCGCCGGATACATGGTCCGATCTCTTAATCAGCCCGAACAAAGTGGCGTGTTCTCGCCGTATTTGATTTTCATGATTTTCACGCTTGCCGCACCCATGGTGTTGATGATTCTTCTTAGCGTGATGCGTCAAATCGCCCTCTGGTTGAGGCGTCGGAGATAGCTGAACTGGGAAGGAATGGTCGAGTCGGTCGACCTTGCCGCTTGGGCGAGAGGCTTAACCACATGTGGGCGGATTGTTGCGGACCGCCTCGAACAGGTGAGCCAACTCGTCGGCAACATCCTCGGCGCTATCGACGGTGTCGCGGACTTCATTTTTTAGCAACTCGCGGTAACGCTTGCGCATCCGATGAACGGCGACCTTGATCGCGCCCGCGGTCATCGAAAGCTCCTCACCAGTTTCAGCATAATGCGGTGCACTGGGCGAAGCGGTAAGGTGAACCTTTAACCCTTCATAGACTGCTTCCTTGCCAGCTTGACGATACTCATCGGCAACGCGGGCCAATACGTTGTCCAAGACCGTAAGTGCCCATTGGCGTTCGAAATTCGACTCTGCCGTGTTGTTGTGCGCGGGTTCGAGCCGGTATCGACTTTCGCCGTCGTCAAAATCGAGCGAGAGGATATTTTTGTCGCCACCCCGTTTTTTGGCCCGTGCCTTTTCGGCCTCGGTTGACAGGAATCTCTTTAGAATGATGAGCAGAAAGCTGCGAAACCGGCCCCGCAACGGATCCGCCGATTCCAGGTCACCGCGTTGCAGCAAACGGGCAAAGAACTCCTGGATCAAGTCCTGCGCGTCGGCTGCCTGGTATCCTTGGCGTCTTACAAAGGCGTACAGTGGATACCAGTAAGCCTTGCAGAGTTCGGCCAATGCCTGTTCCGCCCTCGACGTACTCTCGCGACCCGCCGCCAACACGACGCTCCAATGAGTTGTCGCGAACTGTTTAGCCAGATGGTTTGACGAAGAGGGCATCTTACGATTGCTGCCACGCGAAGCATGCGCAGGTTTGAAAAAAGCGAAGGAATGCGAATCTCGAAATGCCGTTTCGCATTAGGACTTGATCTCGAAAATCGCCTCGACCTCCACGGCGGCACCCGTTGGCAAGGCCGCGAAGCCGAGCGCGCTGCGAGCGTGGTATCCGTCGCCTTCCTTGCCGTAAATTTCATGAAGCAAATCAGAGGCACCGTTGATTACCAAGTGCTGGTCCGTGAAATCAGACGCCGAATAGACACAGCCCAGCAATTTCAACACTTTCAAATCGTCCAAGCTTCCGTGGGTGTTGTGAACACTGCGCAGAATCTTCTTGGCGCAATCCTTGGCCGCTTCGTAACCTTGCTCCACGGTCAGCCCTTTTCCCAGCACGCCCTTCATGTCGCTGGTGTGACCCGACGTGATGAGCAGATTCCCGCTGCGAATGCATAGATTTAAATAACCAGGTTCGATGGGCGAAAGATCGACTCCTAAATCGATAGCCTTCTGCTGAGCTGCCATTTGGGCGAATCCTCTTCTTTAAGCTGATGAAATGCAAGTGTCTCGCTGTCCAGCCAGACTACGCTAAGAGTAATGCCAGCAAACCGGCAATGCAACGATAGGAAAAAAAGACACTATGCGCCCTACACGCACCGTTACGTCCACTTCCGTAAGATCCAGTCGCCGAGCGAGGGCCATAGTTGCGCCACGGCGAACAGAATTCTTGTCTTTCCAGGCATTACCAGTTCCGGGTATCTTCGTTCACAGCCACGCACAATTGCCGTCGCCACTTTTTCCGGCGAGACCAACTTGATCTTGGCTCCGGCACCTGGCTGGCGCGCTTTTTCCGGCAAGTCGCCAGTTTGGTGATCGTAACGTCCCCCCGCGTCGTCCCGAGATAGGGGACCGGGGCAGACCAGCATCACATGCACGTTTTCCGGTCCCTCGAAACGGAGCTGCGCGGTGTAAGCGGCAACCGCGAATTTGCTAGCCGCGTAAGCACTTAAGTAAGGTGAAACGGTTTTCGCCGACAGCGACCCGATGTTGACCAGGTGCCCGTCCGAGCGAATCAGGTCAGGCATCGCCGCTCGCGTGCAGCGAACGGTTGTCAAGAAGTTGTATTCCATCAAGTTCTGGTAGTCTTCCGGAGTCGTCTCCAATACTTTGCCCCGAGTGGACCGACCCACATTATTGACCAACACATCGAGCCGCCCGTGATCGTCCTTGACCCTTTGGATCATATCCAAAACGTCGTCTTCGCGCGTTACATCGGCGTTAATGCCTTGAATGCCTTCAGCATCGGGTCGATCGGCTGTTAATCGCTTTACTGCCGCCCGCAACTTTTCGTCATCCCGCCCCACGATGACAACCGTAGCTGAACGTTGCGCGAAAGCCTGAGCAATATACAAGCCAAGCCCGGCGGACCCGCCCGTGATCAAGACGACTTTCCCTTTCCAATGGTTCATGGACAATTGTCGAGAAGTGATCCTGCAACGTTAACGGGGGGAGATGGAGACAGCGGCGAAGGTCTCTTTTTAACAAGATGCGCGCTCCCTGCCCACCACCGCCACCGCAGTGGCCAAGATGTGATGCCAAGCCGGCGGAAGCATCCACGATCGACGCACATTACGACCTTTTCAATCGCAGCCGAGGTTGCGTCAAGGCGTTTCTCTCGCGGATGTTACGACTTGGTGCGAGTAGATCCCGAGAAGAAGTGAACAGTATGATTGCCGGTTGGACGCCGGTGACCTGCAGCGAAGATGTAGCCTCTCAATCCGGTTGAATTGTACCCGCAACTCACGATGATAGGAAAGTTGCGACCGGCGAAGTCGAAGCCAAGCGGCTGAGCCATCTGTTTTGCACCCCCGCGCCTCCCCTTTCCCCCCACGATGTTGTATGAAACCTAAAGAAATCACCTGGGCTAAGAAACTTGATCAAAACGAATTGAGCGAGGCTCTCGAAGAGGCTTGCGTCGACTGCCATGGCGAACACGAACAAAGCGACGGGCTGACGACGATGGTCGGCGAGGAACTTTCCTTCCCGTTCCCAGCGGAAGTCTTGGGCGAGGTCATCGAAGTCGTCGACACTTGCGCTTCGAAGTTCGACCCCCTGGGGCTCGAGTTGGTCGTTGCTCACAAGGGAAAACAATTCGCGATCGCGGCCCATTGCGTGGAGTTGCGCAGGCCCTTGCCACCGGGACATCTCTACCTGGCAGCTTATCTCGACTGGAGGTCAAAGCAATGAGCAAGGCGGTTCGTGTAGACATTTTGCACGCAATACAGCAGGTCTCTCGCAGCGCTGCGTTTACCGACGCGGGAACGGTCGACCTTGCCGGCGGCACTTTGGAAATTGATGGCGTAGGGATGGTCAAACTGCCGTTGCGGCCCAAGGGAGTGCGCGAGCTACTCGCCGCTGCCCAGAAAGCCCCCTACGGAAAAGGAACCAAGACCCTCATCGACACTGCCGTCCGGGATTCGTTGGAGGTGAAGGCGAACAAGATCAAGTTACCCGCGTCTTGGAACGAGGCGGTCCAGACCGCCGCACACGATGCCGCCGCCCGTTTGGGGATTTTGGACAGCCGCGTTCAGGCCAAGCTCTACAAATTGCTGATCTACCAGAAGGGTGGATTCTTTCTACCCCACCGCGACAGTGAAAAACGAAAGAACATGGTCGGCAGCCTCGTCGTGATGCTGCCGTCGTCCTTCGGGGGCGGTGAGTTGGTTGTTGAGCACGGCAACTCGCGAAACACGTTCACGTTTGAAAAGGCCGCATGCGGTGAGGCAGCCCAATACGTTGCCTTCTATGCCGACTGCCGCCATGAGGTCCGCCGCGTGACCCGCGGCGTCCGCGTTTGCCTGCACTACAACCTGATCGTCCAACCGCAGCGAAAGCGTTCGTCCGCGCCCCAAACCAGCCAGCCGGATGACTCGCTGGTGGCGGCCATATCGCATTGGACAAAGTCGCGTCCCGGCGAACCGTTGGTGTTCGCACTGCAGCACGAATACACCGAGCGAGGTTTGAAACCGGACTTGCTGAAAGGAAACGACCGCCTCGACGCCGACCATCTTATCGCGGCGGCAAAAGCCACGGACTGCCGCGTCTTTTTCGGCCAGGTCTCCCGCCATCTGCTGCAATTCGCCGACGACGGCAGTTTCGAGCGTGGACGATACTGGAGCCCTCGTCGCGTGGAAATTCCTGACTTGCACTTGGGCGAAACGTACGACGACGAAGTGATTGTCGACGGCTGGAAGGATGTACGGGGAAAAAGAGTCTCCATGGGCACCTTGCCCCTGGATGGCTCGATGCTGGTTTCGCCAGTTCCCCTGGAACAGTGGAAGCCCACTTCACAGGACTACGAAGGCTACACCGGCAACGCGGGCAACACGCTCGATCGTTGGTACCACAAATCCGCGGTCGTTGTTTGGGCGGATCGCCATCACTTCGATGTCTTGGTGAAGATGGGAATGCAGCGAGCCGTGGATACCTGGCTGCGGATGCGCGAAAAACTTCCTCGCCTGAGCGGCGGCAAGCTAGAACAAGCGAGCCAAGATTGCGAGTTGCTCGCTAGGGCGATCATCAACGCGTGGCCCGAAAGGCTGTATCAATACACATCCCTGGGGAAGGAGGACTGTCCGTGGCTGGATGCGTTCGCTAACGAACTTTCGAGTTCGGATGATCCGGATTTGTTGCGCGAATTCTTGCAAACCGTCGCCCGACGAGATTGGCAACTCCGACTGGACAAACTGGTCACCGATGGCTGTCGAAGGTTCGCCGCCGCTACCATGGCAGCATTGCTAAGCGAATTCCTCTCCACGACGCCAGCGCCCACCAAGTACAGCCGTGCTGCCGAGCCAGGACTGCCAGCACGCGATGCGGCTTGGTTGAGCAAGCTCGCCGCCAGTCGCAAGCAAGGCGGGATGACGCTGCGGCAGTTAGCCGATTTATGCCGGTCGGCAGCCGGTCGCTTTCGTGAGCAGATGACCGCGCAAGTGAGTCGCTACCGCCATCAGTCTGGCGAGTTCGACAACATTCTTGCGGACCTGCTGAAGGCCGCGCTTGCTGCCGGCGACGAACAGTGCTTCGACGAGTTGCTCGATCTCAAGCAAAGCATGCCCAAGGTGTTCGACATGCGGGCGTTCGATGTAAAGACATGTTCCACCCTCGTGAAGTGGGCGGATAAACGTTTCGACGAGCGTCCCGCCCAACTCGACCGCTGGTTGACCGTAATCCGCCAATGCCTGGAAGCGGCAACCGGCGAACCGCCTCAACCGCCGCGGGACCATGTTCGCCCATGCGATACCGATTGCACCTGCACCTGCTGCCGGCAACTTGCGGAATTCCTCGCTGACCCCAGCTCGCAGTCGGGGGCAATCAAGGCCAGAAAAGACACCCTGCTCCACGTGCAAGACCAAATCCGCCACCATCGATTGGACGCTCGGTCAAAAATCGACCGCACCACGCGTCCCTTCGCACTGGTGCTGACTAAGACCAGCGACTCCCACTCCCGGGCTGTGCAGCAATATCACACCGACCAGCAACTGCTGCGCGCTCTACCGCAGTTGCGTTGAACCAGCGGGAAGTATCCCCGACAGGATTCGAACCTGTAGCCTTCGGCTTCGGAGGCCATTTGGTTTTGGCGCGGTGCGGGAAAAAAAAGCTCGACACGCTGACACCGATCAGCAAGTCAATCACTATAGCGGCACACAAGCTTGCGACCGTTGGATTGGCACCCCAGTTTCCTCGACTTCGCGCGGGCCTTCTTGTGAACGCTGTGCGAGGGCCGTTCAAACAAGGATCGGCAGTTTTCTGTATAATGCATCCTTAATATCCACGTCCTCCGGGCGTGGCCGAAAAGTTGGCTGTGCCAGTTGCGATTCGCTGTGCGTTGAATTAACTGTCGAAGCCGCTTCGTTGAATGTATGGAGTACGAGAAACTGCACGACTTGAAATGAAGCGCCGTTTGGCAATCCATTAGCGAAACCGCACGACCTAAATCTTGCCCTTTGGGCTTACGCCCAAGCCACCGGCTCTGCCGGTGGACACTTTACTAACGGCCAACTTCCCGGCATGCATCAGGCGTCATATAAATTCAGGCATCGTTTCACTGCGCGAAACGGCGGTCAGCACCATTAGCTCTATGTCAGCCACCCTTCAATCTCAGTTAATTGATCGCCTGCGGGCCATTGTTGGACCTGACAGCGTGCTGACCAGCAGCAGCGAGCTGTTAGTTTACGAGTGCGACGGCTTTGTGATCGAGAAGAACAGCCCGGATCTGGTGGTTTTTCCACGCACATCCGACCATGTCGCTCAAATCGTGCGTGCTTGCAACGATGCGGATGTGCCGTTTCTGCCACGTGGTGCTGGAACCAGTCTGGCGGGCGGCTGCCTGCCAGTCGGCGGCGGCGTGATGATTGTGTTGACGCGGATGAAAGAGATCTTGGAAATCAACCTCCGCGATCGTTATGCGGTGGTCCAGCCGGGCGTGGTCAACGTTTGGCTGACTCAGGCTCTCAAGGGCACGGGATTTCATTACGCTCCCGATCCCTCCAGTCAAGGTGCCTGCACGATCGGCGGCAACGTTGCCACGAACTCAGGTGGCCCACATACGTTGAAATACGGTGTCACGGTCAATCACGTCATGGGTGTCGAAGCGGTGTTGGCGGACGGCAGAATCGTCCAAATTGGCGGCCCAGTCGAGGATCCGTTGGGGCTCGACCTAGTCGGGACGATTGTCGGCAGCGAAGGGACGTTGGCCATTGTGACCAAGGTCTGGGTGCGGCTGACGCCCGATCCTCAGGGCTATCGCACGCTGCTCGGCGTGTTCGAGTCGATCGATGACGCAACGAACGCGATCAGCGACATCATTGGCGCGGGAATCGTACCCGCCGCCTTGGAAATGATGGACCAAGGAATCTTGGAAGCCCTTGAAGCGGCCTTCAGCTTTGGATTTCCGCTCGATGCCGAAGCCATCTTGTTGGTCGAGGTCGACGGTCTGGAGGCTGGTTTGGACGAGCAGCGCGATCGCATTATCGACATCTGCACCAACCGCGGCGCGCGCGAAGTTCGACAGGCGGCCGATGCCAGCGAACGTCAGAAAATTTGGAAGTGCCGCAAGCAGGCATTCGGTGCGATTGGCCGGCTAAGTCCCAGTTATTGCACTCAAGACGGAGTCGTGCCGCGCACCAAACTGCCTCACATGCTGCGGCGGATTCGCGAGATCGGCGATCATTATGGGTTGCGCATCGTCAACGTCTTTCATGCCGGCGACGGCAATTTGCATCCGATTTTGCTGTTCGACGAACGGGATACCGAGCAGGTCGACTTAGTGCTTAAGGCCAGCGGTGAGATCTTGGATGAGTGTCTGGCTTGCGGTGGCAGCGTCACCGGCGAACATGGAATCGGCGTGGAGAAGGTCCACTTCATGAGCAAGATGTTCACCGAGAACGATTTGGCGGCCATGACCCGTTTGCGAATGGCGTTAAATCCGAAGAACAACCTGAGTCCCGACAAGATGCTACCCACGGCCGGCGCTTGCGGAATAGAACAGAAACATCCTTCCCGCCGAGCCGCCGTTTGAACGCGATGCCACCCCTTCCGCTCATCGAAACGATCCAGCCCGAGAACACCGAATCGGTGGCGGAGACGCTGCGCCAGGCCCACGATTCGGTGACTCCGATTTACCCGATCGGGGGCGGCACCAGTCTCGATTATGGGCTGCCCGCCAAACGCGAAGGGCTGGGGCTGAAACTGACGAACCTTGCTCAGGTAATTGACTATCCGGCTCGTGATATGACGATCACGGTCGAAGCCGGCATCACCATGGAAAAGCTCAGTGACACGTTGGCATCCGAGAGCCAACGCTTGCCGGTGGATGTTCCGCGCCGGGGCGATGCGACGCTTGGCGGCGTGATTGCGACGAATTGGAATGGACCCCGCCGGTATGGACTGGGCAACCTGCGAGATTACGTCATCGGCATTACCGCGGTGGATGGTCGGGGACGAGATTTTAAGGGCGGCGGCCGAGTCGTCAAGAATGTGGCCGGGTTTGACTTTTGCAAACTGCTAACCGGGTCGCTCGGCACGCTGGGAGTAATCACGGAAGTAACGCTGAAGTTGAAGCCCATTCCTGAAGCGTTCGCGCTGCTGCACTGCGATGTTCCTGATCTGGATGCGGCGGAGCGACTGCTCGCCGCGTTGGCCAGTTCAGCCACAACTCCCTCGGCAATTGAACTGCTCGGTGGGCCGCTGTGGAATAATGACGATGTACTGAGCGATGCGTCCGACGGAGTTTCGTCGAAAAGGTGCCATTTGCTTGTCGGTTTGGAGGGGACCGAGGCCGAAGTCAACTGGATGCAGCAGCAACTGAGGAGTGAATGGGACGAATTGGGAATGGCAAGCCATCGTAAGCTCGACCAGGCCGCCGCGGAAACGCTTTGGAAGCGACTTGTCGAGTTTCCCGACAGCGACGCACCGTTGGTGCTCAAAGCCAATGTGGTTCCCAGCGGTGTAACGCCCTTGATCGAGGCGTTGCATGCAATTGACCCCGAAGCTTCCATTCAATCGCACGCCGGCAACGGTGTCGTGATCGCGCGTTTTGCCGAAATTCCGACCGAAGGGCTTTCGCGAATGTTGGTCGGGCGATTGCAACCACTGGCCAGTTCGCTGCAGGGCCACTGCACGGTTTTGTCGAACCCTGGCGGAAGCGAGATGACTCACCAGTGTCATTGGGGCGGCGTGGAGATTCCTTATTTCATCATGGACGACGTGAAGCGCCAGTTTGACCCGCATGACATCCTCAACCCTGGACGATTCGTATACCAATGAGCCAATCGCCCGCGACCGACGCACAAAACTCGAACACGCCTGGCGGAAATATTGATTACAGCCTGTTCTTGGATTGTGTCCACTGCGGTTTGTGCACCGCGAGTTGCCCGACGTACGCCGAACTAGGAAATGAAAACGACAGCCCACGGGGACGAATCTATCTGATGAGGGCCGTCACGGATGAGCGACTCGAGTTGAATCAAGAAGTACGGCGGCATCTGGAACTTTGTCTGGATTGCCGTGCTTGTGAAACGGCGTGTCCCTCTGGCGTGCAGTACGGCAAGTTGATCGAGCCTTTTCGGGTGGCGATGGAACAGACGGGCGAGGGCGGGAAGAAAAAGACCGACGATTGGTTTCATCGCTGGATTCTGTTTGGCATGTTTCCGTATCCCACTCGCATGCGGACCGCACTACTGCCGGCGCGAATCGCCCAGTTCTTTCGGCTTGACCGTTTAGTCAACGGCTTGGGTCTGTGGCGTTGGCTGCCGCCGCGTCTGGGCCGCTTGGTTCGCATGCTGCCAAAGTTGGAGAAGCGGCAGGATTCGCTGCCGGAGGTGCTGCCAGCCAAAGGCACGCGACGGGCACGCGTTGCATTGTTCAGCGGTTGTGTTTCGGATGTGATGTTTCGTGGCACGAATTGGGCGACGGCCCGCGTGTTGCAGGAAAATGGTTGCGAAGTCGTGGTCCCTCCGAATCAAGGCTGCTGTGGGGCGATTCACTTTCATGCCGGCAGCAGCGATCCGGCCCGGCATTTCGCCGACCAAAACGTGGCAGCCTTTGATCTGGACGATGTGGACGCCGTGATATTAAACGTGGCCGGCTGCGCATCGATGTTGAAAGATTACGGCCACCATTGGCAGGATGATGCTCAGGACAAACGACAACAGTTCGCGGACAAGGTCAAGGATGTCCATGAGTTTCTGGATCAATTGGGGCTCGTCGCGCCGCGCGGCGAGATTCCGGTCAAGGCGACCTATCACGACGCCTGCCACTTGGTGCATGCCCAAGGCGTTCGCGATGCGCCGCGAAACATTCTACGCCAGATACCCGGACTGGAATTGACGGAATTGGCCGAGTCGGAACTATGCTGTGGAGCGGCGGGCACTTACAACCTGACGGAACCAGAAATGGCGGAACGCCTGAGTCGGCGCAAGATGCGCAACATCGTGGACACCGGAGCCCAGGTCGTTATCACCGCCAATACCGGATGCCTGATGCAAATCGGCTGCGAGGCGCGAGAGCAAAGCCAGGGTTTGACCGTGCTTCATCCGATGGATGTGCTGGACCGCAGCTACCGGAAGTTACCGCTTGAAGCTTAAGCAGCACGCCGAAGCATGGTCCTTATCCACTGGTGCGCATTCCCGCCGCGATTCCGTTGATCGTCAGACGCGTCAGGTTTTGTAATTCCTCATCCTCGGCCCTTCCGTGTTGAATTCGTTTGAGCAACTCGACCTGGATCAAATTCAAGGGATCGATGTACCGGTTTCTGACTCGAATGGACTCTCTGAGCCAGGGGATGCCGTCAAGCAGTTCCTGGTTCCCGGTGACGGCCAACAACGTTCGCTTGGAACGATCGAATTCCATCGAGATCGCCGATCCGATGTTGGCCAGTGTTTCGGATTGATTGGCGGTCCTTGCATAACGTTCGGCAATGCCGAGGTCCGTCTTGGCCAAAGCAAGTTCGGCGTTGTCGATCGTCGCGCGGAAAAAGGCCCAGTGGTGATACATCTGCTGCAATTCGTGAAGTGCCGCCGGCTTTTCCAGCGCCGACTCAAGGGCCGCACCTAGTCCAAACCACGCGGGAATGAGGCAACGGCATTGCGTCCAGGAGAAGACCCACGGGATGGCCCGTAAATCACTAAGGCTATTGCCGCCTCGCCGGCGGGCAGGCCGCGATCCAATTGGCAGGTTGTTGATTTCGGAAATGGGTGTCGCCTTCGTGAAGAATTCCACGAACCCGGGCTGCTCCACTAACTGGCGATAGGCGGCCAGCGACGTACTCGCCAACTGGTCCATTATGGCCAACCAATCGTCGTTCACCGCAGGTGCCGGCGTTCCCGAAGCAAGAATTGCGGAACTGACGATTTGTTCCAAATGCCGGCTGGCGATCTTCGGGTCGTCGTAGCGTTCGGCGAGAACCTCGCCCTGTTCGGTCAGTCGCAGCGATCCGTCAAACGTGCCTTTGGGCAAGGATAGAATGCTTCGTGCCGCGGGGCCTCCGCCACGTCCGAGCGATCCACCACGTCCATGAAAAAACGTCAATTGAATACCTTCGCGCGAGGCAACCTCGTGCAGGTTCTGTTGCGCGCGGTACAGTTCCCAGCAAGCCGTAAGATAGCTGCCGTCTTTCGTGCTGTCGGAGTAGCCGAGCATCACGACTTGCCGATCGTCGAGGTCACGAAGATACTCGCGATAAGCAGGAATTCGAAGCAGCGATTCGAGAATCTCGGGCGCGCGCCGCAGGTCGTCGATGGTTTCAAAGAGCGGAATGATGGGAAGCCGCGGAAGATCGGCCGCGCCCGATCTGTTCTTTTGTAGCGCGTGTCGCCAGAGCCAAACCACGGTCAGCACATCACTTGGCGCGTGGGTCATGCTGATCACATGACCACCCCAGACGTTCATCCCGAATGCCGTTTCGGCTTGGGCAAGAAGGTCAAACAACGACAGTGTTTCGCGGGCCTGTTCCGAGAGGGCTTGTGGTCGGAGATTCAATGGCTGGTCCAATGTTTGCAACAACAGGGCTTGCCGCTGGCCTTCGTCCAATTCGGCGGCGTCCGATCGAACTTCGGCTGCCGCGAACAATTCGTTCATGACCTCAAAGTGCTGGCTCGCGTCTTGCCGGACATCCAGCCGCGCAAGATGAAAGCCAAAGATGCGAATGCGGTCTAGCCATGCGGTGATTTCGTCACGAACACTGGCACCCAGATCCGCAAGAAAACTGACACTATCCAGCAACCGCGATACATCTTCGTGGAGTTCTTCCGCGGATGCATAGGCACCCAAGATGTCTTCGTCAAGCTGCACAAGGTGCGTTTGCTCCAGACGCCACCGAATCACTGAAAGCCATCGCCTAGGTACCTCATTCGGCGGAATCTCATTCAAACGATCCCTCAACGTCCGCCATTGTGCCAAGGCCGAGTCGATGCGCGTCTGCAGGCCGTCTCCGGGGGGCAACTCGCGTGTCGACAGACTCAGCGAATCGTAAAGAGCGCGGCATGCCGCGAGATGCAAGTCGATTGCGGCGCTTCGTAGCCACAATATGGTTTGTTCCGTAACATCGGCCGTGACGTAGGGGTGACCGTCTCGATCACCGCCTATCCACGAACCTAATGTCACGCACGGCGGAACATGAAACGCATGCTCTTCAAACAACGCCGAGCAGGCCGCGCGAATGTCTCGTAACATCCGTGGCAGCACGTCCCACAAGATCGGCTTGATTGATAATCCTCGCTGAACTTCTTGCAGCACGGTCGGGCGCCAAGGGCGAATGAAGTCGGTTAACCATAACTTCATCAGCTCGCCCTCTAACAACTCGCGATTGCGGCCGGATTCGGCGGGCAGCAGGTCGGCGTCCGAATCGTAAAGCAGCGTTCGTATGCGGCGTAGCTTCGCGCGTATTGATCGCCGTTTTGCCTCCGTGGGGTGAGCGGTGAAAACGAGTCCGACACTCAATTGCTGCAGCAACTGCTCGATGGCGTCGGCACTTTTCCCGGCGGACTTCAGGCGAATCAAGGCATCCTCGATCGATTCGCTTGGAGCCCGCGGATAGAGTTCCCGTTCTCGTTCACGAAGAACACGCACCCGCTGCCGATCCTCCGCTAGGTTCGCCAGATCCAAAAAGACGGTAAAGGCACGGACGACGACGCGCAATTGATGCTCGTCCATGGACGAGAGCATTTCGCCCAGTCGCCGGTCCGCTTCGGCATCACCATTTCGCCGATCGCGCGAAAGGCAGCGAATCGTCTCCACGGTTTGAAAACCATCGGTTCCCGCAAGCTGTTCGATGGTCTGCCCCAGCATCTCGCCAAGCAGCGAGATCTCACGGTGCAGAATGTCGGCTGTCTTGGCGTTGTCTGGCATCACGGCTCCGAGATTGGAGGTCCTGGCGTTGACCGGTTCTTCTCTAACGGCTGTTCAAGATTTGGCGTGTTTTCTCAGCCGAACGGCTGCACGCCAACGTCCGCTTTATGCTGCGTCACCGGCAAAAATGTGACAGTAACTTTCATACCGCCTGGCATCCAGGCGACCGTCCGCGACCGCGTCCTTGACGGCACACTGTTCCTCGTGTGTATGCGTGCAATCGGGAAAGCGGCAGAGGTTAATGTAAGGCCGCAAGTCGCGTAAGAAGCCTTCCACCTCTGCGGGGATCACGTCCCACAACTGAAACTGCCGAATTCCAGGAGTGTCCACGATGTGGCCGCCTTGCTGAATCGGAATGAAACGAGCGGCCGACGTCGTGTGTTTCCCTTTTTGGTTTTCCGCGCTAACTTGGTTAACCGTCAAATTCAGGGTTGGATCGATCGTATTCAGCAAAGACGATTTGCCGACACCACTCTGTCCCACGACAACACTGTCCTTGCCAATGACACAGCGCTTGATGTATTCGATACCGAAGCCCGTTTCGCACGACAGGAGTACCACCTGATAGCCCATTTGTGCGTACACTCCGACCAGCGGTTGCAGATCCGCGATATCAACAAGGTCTACTTTGTTGATGCAAATGATCGGCTGAAGGCGGTTCTTTTCGGCAGTCAACAAAAACCGATCGATGAGATTGGGTTTCAAGGTCGGCTCGGCGGCACTGCCCACGATCAAAAGCTGGTCCACGTTGGCGACCAGCACATGTTGCTTTTCGCGGCTGGTCCGGCAGATCATGCTCTTGCGCGGTTCGACACGTTCAATCACACCTTCGCCGGGACTGGTCGTGGAAATGAGGACCCGGTCGCCCGCGACCACGACGTTGCGTTGATCGGTGCTGAGGGATTTGAGAATTCCCCGGACAGCACACTTCAGTCGTTCGCCGTCGTCTGTTCTTACATTGGTATTGAGGCCATGAACACTCAGCACCCGACCCAGCCGACAGTTCGATTCGTCGATCTCCAATTCGACGGACAGTCCAGCTTCCTCAACTTCCGCTTGATGGCCGATTATGGTCCGCTTCTTGACCAAATCGCCCTTGCCGCTGATGCGCTCGGAGTGCTCGGTGTCCTCTTCTTCACCGTCCAATTGCCGGAACTGTCGAGTAAAATCCCCGGTACGTGTTCGGACTTCATGTCGCTTGCGAAATTCCGTGCGGATCTTGCTCTTTTGCTTTTTCTTCTTGGCCATCGATGAACGGAATCACGAAAAATAAATTACGTCGCTGGATTTTGCACGGAATCGGTTTCGGATACGACCGTCGCCGTGTTGGGCTTTCCATTTTTCTCGGCCGCTGCACGCACCGAGGGTCCGATCAGCTCGGTAATTCGCTGTTCGTCAAGCTCTTCCTCGGCCACGAGGGCTTGGGCCAATCTCTCCAACTTATCACGGTCTTTTTGTAACATGGCAAAAGCCCTGTCCGCCGATTCGTGCAGCAGTTGGGCGACTTCTTGGTCGATCAACTCCATCGTATGCTCGCTGAATTGCCGCTGCTGATGAAGCTCCCGCCCCAGGAACGGATCTTCTTCACTAAGCTTATAGCTAACGGGTCCGAGGCGTTCGCTCATGCCCCAGTGAGTGACCATCCGCCGCGCCATGCCGGTCGCCTTTTCAAGGTCGTTTTCGGCACCAACGGTCGCCTCGTCGTACACCAGTTTTTCAGCGGCTCGTCCGCCGAGCAAGACAACCAGGTTATCGCGCAATTCGGTCTCCGACAGATTCATGCGATCCTCGCCCGGTAGCATTTGCGTGACGCCAAGGCTTCTTCCGCGCGGAATCACGGTGACTTTGTGGACGCGATGCGCGCCCTCCAGATTCCAAGCGGTCAGCGTATGGCCGCCTTCGTGGTAAGCGGTTTTTTCCTTTTCCGCCGCGCTCAGCACTTCCTCGCGTTTGGCCCCCATGAGGACCTTGTCGCGGGCGTATTCAAAGTCCTCCATTTCGACCACATTCTTATCGTTACGAGCCGCCCACAACGCCGATTCGTTGACGATATTCCGAATGTCCGCGCCGGTCAGGCCCACGGTTGCCGCGGCCAACACTTCCAAGTCAACGTTGTCGGCGAGAGGGACTTCGCGAATGTGGACTTTGAAAATCTCAAGACGCCCTTTCAGCGTGGGACGATTCACGGTGATATGGCGGTCGAAGCGGCCCGGACGCAACAACGCCGGATCGAGGATGTCGGGCCGATTGGTCGCGGCCATCACAATCGTGGCTTCGTTCGGCAGAAAGCCGTCCATTTCACTGAGGATTTGATTCAGTGTTTGTTCGCGTTCGTCGTGGCCACCGCCTAGCCCCGCGCCGCGCTGCCGGCCGACCGCATCGATTTCGTCGACGAAGATGATGGAGGGCGACGCTTCCTTGGCGGTTTTGAACAAATCCCGCACGCGGCTGGCCCCAACGCCGACAAACATCTGAATAAACTCGGATCCGTTCACGGAGAAAAAGGGAACGTCGGCCTCGCCTGCCACGGCACGAGCCAATAAGGTCTTGCCGGTGCCCGGGGCTCCATTCAGCAAGACCCCCTTGGGCACGCGTCCGCCCAACCGCTGGAACTTTTGCGGATCCTTCAAATAGTCGACGATCTCCATGAGATCGCCTTTTACATTATCCAAACCGGCAACGTCCTTAAACGTCGTTGGATGGTCACTCGACTCATAGCGTTTGGCGGGACTCTTGCTGAACCCCGACAGAAAACCGCCACCGCCAAGCATCTGGTTTTGTGCCCGTCGATAGGAAATCCACATAAACAGAAGAATGGCAAACGGCAGAGCCACGGCGATCATGATCAGGACCGTGAAAGTACTGTCTTCTTGCGCGCGTTTTGGATAGACATTGTTCTGCTCTAGATATTTCCACAGCTTGTCCTGCTCTTCCAGGCTCTTCGGCATGTCCATCCGAAAGTACTTTTGGACTTTCTCCTTGCGTTCCTCAAGCTCCAACGGCGTGGGCGGCAACTTGCGGAATTCTCCGCGCAACTCGGTGGGGCCGATCGTCACATTGGTGACGTTGGAAGTTTTCTTGCCACTATCGTCCGTGTCAACGCGTGCTTCAACTTGCAGTTCAAAGAACTCGCGGGAAATCAGCGAAGGGGTGGGCGTCGCCAGCCGAATGACCAGCACAATGGCCAGCGTGCCGAGCAGGGCCGCGATGAATAGATTGGGTCCACGCAGCCAAGGCGTGCGATCTTGTGGTTGAGAAGGACCTTGCTTATCGTCTTTGTCCATTAATTCCTCCGGGGTTCCCTTGAATCCCTGTCACTGGTTGCATCTTTGTACCGGAATTGTATCGGACAAGTTGAAAAAGTGCGACGTGGGCAAGGCACGGAGATCGATAAACCGATGGTTATTGGAGACGTTCCGCGGCGTTTTTATTCATCGAGATGTTGAATCGATGGGTTTGATGGCCCGGGTTGGTGAGAGGAACGAGCGAAACGCTGTATTCGGTGGCGAATATCGAAAGTCGAACACGGCACGTCGAAGGCAGAAATCTGCAGCGGCCGGCGGCTCGCCGCACGAATCGCGGCCCACCGCCGGAATTGTTGAACTCGCTGGCGGGTGGCTTATACTCGTCCCTGTATTGATCCGGCATTTCTTCGTGGCGAAGGATGAATCCATGCTCTGCTCCAAGCTTTTCGTGCGGTCGTGTGCCTTGTCGGTACTCGTTTGGTTCCTCCACTCGGTTAACGGATCGCTGGCCGATGAAAAACCCTACGGGCTAACGAAACGCACGGCTTGGACCAATTCCAAAATCAAGGGCTCGCCCGATCCGCCGTCTCCCTATCGAACCGTGGGCGCCTTTCCCAAACTGAAATTCGACGAGCCGCTGGATGCCACGTTTGCTCCCGGATTGGATCGCATGTTCGTCGTCGAGCGATATGGCAAGATCTACTCGTTTCCCAATGACCCGCGGGCCGAATCGGCGGATCTGTTTCTGGATATGAAGAAGGTCGTGTACGGCCTTGCGTTTCATCCTGAATTTGCGAAGAACGGTTTTTGTTACGTAACTTATCTCGTCCACACGGAAGAGCATCCGGAAGGGACGCGTGTTGCCCGCTTCAACGCAAGCGGCAATCCTCCACGCGTCGATCCGACGAGCGAGAAGGTTTTGATCACTTGGCCATCGGGCGGTCACAACGGCGGTTGCTTGAAGTTTGGTCCTGATGGCTACTTGTACATCGCCACGGGTGACTCGAGCGGGATCGCGGATGAATATCGGACGGGCCAAGATCTGACAAATCTCTCGGGTGCGATACTGCGCATCGACGTCGATCGGCAGTCCGCGGGCAAGCCGTATACCATCCCGGCCGACAACCCGTTCACCAAGGTTCCCGACGCGCGGGGCGAAATTTGGGCTTATGGGTTACGGCAGCCTTGGAAGATCGCATTCGATCGGAAGACCGGTAAGCTGTGGACGGGGAATATTGGGCAGGATCTCTGGGAGGCTGTCTTGCAGATCGAGCGTGGGGGAAATTACGGATGGAGTGTGTTGGAAGGCAGTCATCCGTTTGGGCCGGATCGTCCGCGGGGACCAACGCCGTTTATCGAGCCTATTTTTGAACATCATCACGTCGAGTGCCGGTCGATTACGGGCGGTTATGTTTACCACGGTTCACGAATTCCCAAACTTCGCGGCGCCTACATCTATGGTGATTACGATTCGGGGAAGATCTGGATGTTGCGCTACGATCCCAAAAAGAAAGAGGTTACCGAACATGGCGAACTGGTGGACTCTAGTCTTCGTTTGGTAGGTTTCACCGAGGATCACGACAACGAATTGTTCTTAGTCGATCACATCAGTGGTCGCATCAGTAAGTTGGAAGAAAACCCGGTAGTGGATGACGGAAGTTCGTTTCCGCGGCGGCTGAGCGAGACAGGCCTGTTTGCTTCGGTTGCAAAACATGTTCCGGCACCGGGCGTCATTCCCTATTCCGTGATCGCTCCCCAATGGTGCGACGGAGCGAGCAAGCAGCGATTGCTGGCGTTGCCGGGTGAATCGCAAATTGTTTTTGATGGCACGGTGTATCCGCAGCCCGCTCCCGGAGCGCCGCATAGTTGGAAACTGCCCGACGGTACGGTCACGGTCGAAACCTTGTCCATGGAACTGGAAACCGGCAACCCCCGAAGCCGCCGCCGGCTGGAAACGCGAATTCTGCATTATGAAGAACTCGAGGGTTCGGACGCCGTGGGAGCGCAGTTTTGGCGCGGCTACACCTATTTGTGGAACGACGACCAGACCGACGCCGTGTTGCTGGAAGACCCGCGCGGCCTGGACCGCAAACTGACCATTCAAGACGCCACCGCTCCGGGCGGAAAACGCACTCAGACTTGGCATTTCCCCAGTCGAACTGAATGCATCGTCTGTCACAATATGGCGGCGAAGTATGCACTGGGCATGAATACATTGCAACTAAATCGAGATCACGACTACGGTGGGACGATCGCTAATCAACTGAGAACCTTTGAGCACATTGGTTTGTTCACCGAACCTCTGCCGCGATCACCCGACAAGCTAGAGAAACTGGTCGACTATCACGACAAGGACGCGCCCGTCAGCCAGCGGGCCCGATCCTATCTGCACGCCAACTGTTCGCATTGCCATCGCAAATGGGGTGGCGGCAATTCGGACGTCAATCTGCTGGCCACGCTGACAATGGAAGACATGAAGATCGCCGGCGTTCGTCCGGCTCATGGCGGCTTTCACATTCCTAACGCACAGCTTTTAGCGCCAGGGCAGCCGTTTCAAAGTGTGATGCTCTATCGAACCTCAAAATTAGGTCCAGGCCGTATGCCACGAATTGGATCTTCAGTCGTGGATAGCGCGGGAGTTCAATTGCTGCACGATTGGATCAGCAGTTACGCCGACGGGCAAATCAAGCGGCCCGCGGAAGAGCTGTTGCTTAGCGAGGCATTCAAGAAGCTAGAAAATGCAGGCTCGGCACAAGGCAGCAACTCGGTCATCGATCAGATATTGGAATCCACGCAGGGAGCGCTGCGGCTGGCCTATGCGTTGAACGACGGCGCGAATCAAGAACTGCCAACATCCGTTCGCGCTGAAGTGATTACCAAAGCGGCGAAACATCCCGACGCACGCGTTCGTGATCTGTTCGAAAGGTATTTGCCCGAAGAACAACGCACTCAGCGGCTGGGCAACGTGGTCGTTCCGGAAAAGATACTCGCCATGGCGGGCGACATCGAGCGGGGACGCCGGTTTTTTTTCGAAGCGTCGGGCGTACAGTGCCGGAACTGTCACAAGATCAAAGACAAGGGCGCCGAAGTCGGACCCGATCTGAGCCAAATTGGCAAGAAGTACGACCGCCGCAGATTGCTCGACACCATTCTGAATCCTTCCAAGGAAGTCGAACCGAAGTATCGTGTCTATCTGGTACAAACCGTCAGCGGCCAAGTGCACAGCGGGTTACTAGTGTCGCGAGACGCCGAGCAACTAGTATTGAAGGACGCAAAGAACAAGGTCACGACGATCCCGGCTGACGAGGTGGAAGACATGGTCGCCCAACAGCAATCGATCATGCCAGACCTGTTGTTGCGGGACATGACCGCTCAGCAAGTCGCGGATCTGACCGCCTTCTTGAGCAGTCTGAAGTAGCTCAATCGTTGGCGGGACATCGCCTCTGTTGAAACTCTAGGCCATTTGCGCGCACCGACGAGACGCCTTGGCCTTCACGAAGGCGTCTGCCCAGCAAACGGTTGCCTCAAGCTTGCCCTGCGGCGTCAGGGATATCCCCATAATGCTCAAAAGTTCGCAAATCGGTCTTCCATCGCCGATTGTCTATTGAGGCAAGTCGATCGAGGTTACGATAGTTGAAGGTCGCGACGGACCAAAGAAACTTTCCGGTCACGCGACAGTAGATCATAGTTCAGCCTCTCCAACTTTCCGTGGCAAGCAACCTCAAAGCCAAGAATGCCGGCCTCAACGCCGAGCTTCGTAGATTCTACGAAGAGTCAGAAGTCGGTTTGAGCGATTGTTACTCCGAGTGTGACGGATGTGGCATCCTTCTGCCCAGTGGGATGGACAAGGTATCGACCAAGTTTTTCAACTTGGCCACTTCCGGCCAGAACGGGCCTCTCTGGCGAAACTTCTCAGACGCCGTCATCTCGATTTTGGGCGAGCAGCATTTCAACCTCTCGGGTGCGCGTATTCGTGATGTCGGCGCTCTAGCTGACTATGTATCCGAATGGGTCTTGAGTGACTGCACGCGATGCGGGGGACGTTTTTGTATCGGCTGCCGGAGCGGACCGCGAAAGGATGCGGTCTGTAATCAATGCAGTTCGGCCTCCGCCGAGGAACGACAAGACGCACCAGCGAAGCGCGTCGCTCGCATCGTTGCGACACTGATACACAAACAGGTTGAAGACGGGTTCACTACGTACTACATCCATCCGCGTGTCATCGCCATGTTTGAGGAGACGCAAGGCCTTGAGTGGAGTTCGCGAATCGCCGTCGAACTGCTGCGAACCCAAAACGAGTTCGAACCGGACTTCGTTACCGACGCGATGGCCGACGATCAAGACAACTGGAGTGACGTGACCTCGACGATTTTCCGCGGTCAGCCAATGTCCGTAGTCAGGCATCGACCAAGTCCGGAAATTGTGGAGGTACCCGAAAACCAGCCTCCTCTGCAACGAAACGACAATCAAACAAGCGATCATCAGCCCAGCGACACTCAACAAAGCAACGTTCAACGAGGCGACCTTCAGCTAAACGATGCTCAACTGAACGACGAATCCGACTTTCCAGACGGTGACGAAACCCACCTTCCGGAAGATCGGGTTATCGACGAGGCGGTAACGTCCGAAACCGAAACTATTTCGGCGGAATTAGAAGAGCAGGGCTGGGTAAAGTGTTCGCTTTGCAACACCCTGGTCAAGACCAAGAACCTCAGTCGTCACGAGAATAAATGTCGCGACCGTCACGGGGTTGGTGGTGATGGGAAGAAAAGTGGTGTCACCGCGCGAAAGAGTTCATCCCGTGAAAACGCCAAAAAGAACTCAGACTCCGAGGCGGTGCCCCATGTCGGCGCGTACATCAGCATGTTGTTTACCGCGGTGTTCCTCGGCATGGTCTGGTTCGAATACCTCATCGAACCAGGTTTTGGCAGCAAGGTGCTGTTGACGATCGCGTCGCCTTGCGTGGCGATCGGGTTGACAATTCTGTTCATGATTCCGTTGGCGACCATTTCCGTGCTCGTGAAAGCGAATCACAAGAAGCGCGGAGTTGATGATTCGAAATACGAACGTCACGACAAATCCATCCGTTTCAGCGGATGGGCCATTGCAATATTGTGTTTGCTGCCGCTGGCGATTAGCTTTTTGAGCCGGGTTGCCGGCTACAATCGGCCCAACCCTGCTTCGGCCGTCGCGCCGGCGGAGGTCCAATCCGATTCGGGCGCAACAGACCAGTTCACCCCGACCTCCGATCCGGCGACCGCCGATACCGTGCCGCAAGACAATCCAACCAAAACACGGGTGCCACTTTCAGACAGGGAACAACTGTCCAAAGATCTTCAAGAAACCCGTGCGAAGCTAGCCGAACTGAAGCGAAGGCGATCCAACCTCTCGGGACCAGGCGCGACGGCAGTTGATTCCGCGATCAAGAGTATGGAAGAGTCGGTCGACGCACTGGAAAAGCTGCTGGAATAGTGATTCGTGGGCAACTAATCTCTCATTAGAACCATCGACCTCCTGGGAGTAGCATCCATGGCTGTTCGGCGAGACGCCGCGAACGCAAAGCTTGGTAAGTTTTTCGAGAAACTTGGCAACGCCGGCCAAGTTGGGACGTGCGCCGCCTGTGGCTTGATGCTTCCGCACGAATTTGCCGAGCCGCTTTTGCACGGTTTCGATGCTCGGAACAAGGCTTGGTGCTCTTTCGAGTTGAGCATTATGAAGCTGCTTGGGAAGCAGCATTTCGACATGCCGCCGGCATCTGGCGCGAGTTCCGGCGATCAAAACCGTACTCACGTACTGAACCAATTCAAGCTGCAGCCGTGCGACCGCTGTGGCCGGCAGTTCTGCCAAGCGTGCCGTCAGAACAAAGGTGACTCCACCGCTTGCGTGGAGTGCATTGGGGGCACGCAGTCCATTCGCCGAGGCGGTGCCAACCCAAAGTTACAAAAGTTCTTCGAGAAGGTCGGTAATACCGGCCATGTTGGGACGTGCGCCGGCTGTGGCGTGTTACTTCCGCACGAATTTGGCCAGCCGTTGCTACAGGGATTCGACGATCAAAACAAGGCGTGGTGTTCATATCAAGCGAGCATCGTGAAGTTGTTGGGCGGGCAACACTTCGACTTGCCAGGTGCATCCGCCGCCAATCCCGATGCCGCAACACGCGATCATGTATTGAACCAGTTCAAACTGCAGCCCTGCGGCGACTGCGGACAACTGTTTTGCCGAGCTTGCCGTAAGGACAACGCGCAGGGCACGACATGCGCCGGCTGCGACAAGAAAGCGAATGCTTGGCCGCCAGCGGCCACGAGCCCGCCTTCAAGTCCGCTTGAAACGGAAGCCAAGCAACACGATGCCGACCGCGGGCCAGAAAGCGCGCCCGGTGCTTCAACATCAACGGAATCCCAATCGATTGGCGCGCCTGAGCTGGCCGACGGCATTGCAACCGCTGATGATTCGTCGGCGAACGAAACGGAAGCGGCCGTCCAAGAATCGCGGGTGCTTCCTGATCGGACCGATGTAGCGGGCGACGGCAACGATGCGGGCCAGTCTCGCGAAGCAGCCGTCCACCGGTTCGTGACTGATCATGCCGAAGAACTTGAATCGTTAGCCACGGAACTATCATCCGTTGCATCGCAAGAACCCGCCGCCACGCACAGCGCCCCGATCTCCTCCAGATCCGGCGGTACTGTCGAAGCCGACGCAATGGAGGAGGCGAAAGACGAGCAGTGGACTAGTTGCCCCGATTGCGGCGCCCGCGTCAAGCGGCAAAGCTTGGACAAACATCGTAAAAAGTGGCATCCAACAAAGTCATTGGGCGATGGCGCGAAGCAATCGGAATGCCCACCCGTCGAACCTCCGGTGACGGCCCAGCCGGATCAAGGCGAGTGGACGACATGCTCCGATTGCGGCACTCGCCTGAAGTTGAAAAGCCTGCAAAAACACCGGCGCAAGTGCCGGGCGGCGGACACCGAACCACGTGTCGAGGTTTCCGCGCCGGCGCAAGCCGGATCGGCGTCGTCCCACGACCGGCACAATGGCGAATTGAAGGCGTTTTACGAAAGGAGCGAAGTCGCGGATTTTGCCGAGTGCGATCGATGTAAGATTCTGCTGCCAACGGTTGACTCCATATTGACGCTCACCTTGATGATCGCCAACCAGCCCCAAGCCTTTTCCGCGTTCAAGGATTTGGTCGTCCTCACCTTGGGCCAAAATCACTTTGATTTGGCCCCTGAAGTCCATGGTCATCCACGACTTCGGCACGCTGGCCAATATCGCCACCGAACTCAGCTTGCTGAATTGCAAAGACTGCGACGACCGCGTTTGCATCGCCTGCCGCAACGATTTGGGTGAGACGGTCAGTTGCAAGTCCTGTCCAGCATCCAGCGGTCAACATGGCGACAACGCGATCTCCGCCATTGTTGATGCCGCGCAACCAGAGCAACCCGCTGCGGATGACGAAAGTACGCCGCGTGCGGAAATACAAACACAAATACCAAGCGGTTCGTCCGGCGTAACGGCGGATCATTCAGCGATGCCAGCGGAAAAAACTCCGGCTAAATTGCCTTCGCGCGGCCGGGCCAACGACGGCCTGAAAAAGCTATTCCAGAAAGCGGAAATCGTTGATGACGACTGCGACTGCTGCGCTCAGTGCGGAGTCTTACTTCCGACTCGTAATACGCCGCTAGTGATCATGATGTCTGCCGCGCCCGAAGCCTGGCATGCACTCAGGGACACGGTTGTCACGACGATGGGAGAGCGACATTTCGATCTGGCGCTGAAGTCGACGACTTTCCACGATTTGGGGACCGCGGCCCGCATCGTGGCCGAGCTGATGTTGGTCAGGTGCATGGCTTGCGACCAACCCGTTTGCATTGCTTGCCGAGAGGGCGATTGGAGAGACGCCACTTGCAGCGCCTGTCTGGTGAGCGAGCAAGGCGGAACTTCGCCGCCCGCGGAAAACCCGGCCACTGCGTCTAGCACGCCTGCCGCGGCACCGTCCATCGTTGATGCTTTTGACGCAACCAACGACGTTGGCGACATCTATCGCTTTATCGCCGGATACACGGACGACGAGGTGGGAGAACTCTGTTCGGCTTATCCCTTGGATGAGATCGACCTTGTCGGCGAGGACATTGCTCAACTTCACAAACTGGATCGCGTCACATATTTGGCGACGATACTTGCCGGTTATCCAAAAGTTCGGCAGGCACATCCGCGGTTAGGACTGCCCGATCTCGATCATGGGCGACTGACGGAACTGCTGTTGCCCCGTTTGACTTGCTATCTCGGAGGCGTGCGCGACCAAGGACTGCGGGGTGACCAGCCGTTGGCGCCGGCGGTCTGCAAGCGGTTGTATGATTTTGGCAAGGACTTGATGGTCCACGATCGGTCGCGCGATGCCATTGCCTGTTTCGAGGTTCACGCCCAAGTGCCCACACCACACCACGAAGGCGAATTTTGGCTAACTTCGTGTTGGTTTAATCTCGCGAACGAGCAGAAGGATCCGGCCACGATCGAAAAAGCGAAACAACTGGCGCATGATCTGGCAAACGACCCGGCCAAGGTCGCAGGTTCGCAGCGCCCGGCGCTGAACCGAATGCTGGACCGCTTGGAGGGCCTGTCCGGCGAGATTGCCGCCGCACAAGCGCCGGTTGAAGAGGCGGCGGCGTACCATGGCAGCGGTCCCTCCACGGCTGAGTTGACTAGGCTTGCCGGGATTGCGGAGGCTTACATTCGCAAGGAGCCTGCGGCGGATCCACTGTCGGCGATGATGGCGGAGTTGATCGGCGGCGGCCTGACGCAAAGCGGCTACCGTGCGGTGGCAGGCGGAGCCATCCAGCGTGAAGGAAACATGATGAACGACATGCGGATCCTCAGCGTGGCTCAATGCTTGAAGCCCCACATGCAAAGCATTGACGATTCGGCCGGCCCAGAGGTGGTCGCCAAGCTGGTCATGAAGGCCGTACTCCATTACCTGGCGCTGGCACCGGTTGAGCGGTTGTTTCTAGCGCCCTATCGCCAGCAATCTGGAGCACATGCTACCGGCTTTGACGAACTAGCGCCCGACGAAAAATGCCGTGTCCTAACGGGAATGGAGAACTTGCTGCTTGAAGTCTACGAAGAACTTCCCGACGGCGGCGTTATCACGGATGAGTTGATAGTCGGCAAAGTCGACAAGGTGACGCGTGTTAGCTAGTTAGTCTTTCGGCATGCCAGGGAACTGCCGCAATCATAATTCATAATTCGAACCTGGTAGGATCACCAATGAAGATCTGTGTTTCATGTTGGTTGCTGTCACTCACCGTCTTGACGGTCCAGAGCTCGGCACTTGGCGCGGATGAAGTCGTTTCCGCCTTGGACGCTCAACGCGTGACGCGCCACGGCGAATGGCGCGAAGATCGGTTTCGCTACGCGGCGACGAGCCACCTTCGTACCGAGCAGGACGCCGCGAAGCTGGAATTTTCATTCGACGGCACGGCGGTTGCGGTTCGATTGGGCGGACATAACGTACCGGCATACGGTCCGCCCAGTTTGGGCCTACTCCAAGTTTCCATAGACGGCAGTGATGCCAAGGCCTTGAGCCCGCGCGAGCTGCCGCGTGAAGTTTTGCTGGCAGGGGGGCTAAAGAACGGCCGACATACCGTGCGGATCGAGCATCTTCAGGCCAATGGTAGTGGCTGCCGGATCGAAAGTTTTCGTACGTGGACGCAACCCCGCGGCGATGTGCGCTTTACGCTCAACGGCGAGGCGAATGCCTACTTGGTCGATGCCCGAGCGATCCTGCGCGACGGCGACAAGATCGTTCGCGACAGCCTGGTGCGGAATTGGATGACGGGCGGCTGTGCTCTGACGGGCTTACCGCCGAGCAAGGACTATGCGCTAGAGGTCGTGGCCAGCGGATGGCGGACCGCTCGCGTTGAGCTGCTTGAAATTGTCGCCGGGCAAGAAACGAAACTGCCGCCAATCTACATGCGGCGCGACGACGCGACGGTCATTCGCCGCTTTCGCTTTCCGGCCATGAACCGCCCCGCGACTCGCCGTCCGGGCGAATCGTTTCGAGCCAGGTTCCTTGGCTTCAACTCGACGATCGACCAAGTGCGCCTGACACGATCGGTTGGACCGGCGACGATCTCGCGGGTGCTCACGTTCAAGGAGGACGAATCGGCCGCGTACTACTATGACCGCGAAGTCGTTGCCGAATTACCAACGGACATGCCACCCGGAGTGTACGATCTGGAAGTGCAAATCACCGGAGGACGTCGCACGGGCTTGTGCCGATCTCCGCGCAGCGTTCACGTCATACAAGACTATCCGACAACGGATCCGGTGCTGGTGACGTTCGGCCATCTCGATACGTCGGCTCAGTACCAAGCTGAATACCTCAAGCGACTGGCGACAATGATCAATATCATCGCTCCGGACATGGTACTGTGCAGCACGGCGTGCAACCCGGCCTACATTTCCGGTGCCTTTTCTGGATTGGAAATGCCTTACGGCATCACGTTTGGAAACCACCAGTTTCCCGGCCACGAATCGTGGTTCGGCGACCCGGTTGGGCGGATCGATTTGGGGCCCGACATCAGCGTGTTGAACTTTGGTCACCCGTGGCACGTCGGCACGCAGAAGGCAGAGGCGTTGCTGGCGGCTCGGCCCAAGGCTAGGCTGAAGATCATCAATGCGTTTGAAAGCAACGCGCCGATCCAATTCCTCGATCGCCACGGTATTCGCATGATCCACGACGCTCACGGGATCGGCAAGAAGGTCATGAACCTGGGCGCCACGCCCACTCGACGAGTCGGCAAGACCAACGCCGTCAGCTTTCGCGTCGTTCGCTTTCAGAACAATCGAGTCGACTTATGCACCTACGACGGCCACGAGACGGCACCGATTCCGTTTGCCCGAGATGAGATGCCACCGTTACGTGTGAACTTCTCATCCGCCAACGATGGCACGTCAACCAGCAACACGGCGACGATCACGAACAACTATCGACAGGCGTTTCCTTTGGGAAGAATAACCTTTCTGCTGAAGTCGGGCGAATATCGCGCCGAAGGAGGCAGCATCGAATCAAGGATAACGAGCGATAACAAAGAACATTGCATTCTCACGGTGCGCGTCGATATCCCGGCCAGCGGCACGGTCGATGTTCGTGTGAAGAAGGTAGAGCCGTGATGACGTTACTCAGCCAATCGAATCTACAATCCTGGGTGTTTTCTTTGGCGGCCACCCAGTACTATTGGTCGTTTTGAGATTCTTTCACAATCAACGTCACTGCGTGGCGTAAGGTAGGGATATCCGATGGCCAGCTTGGAAGGTAAGACCGCCCTGGTAACCGGCGCGGGGCGTGGGATTGGGCGAGGCTGCGCCCTCGAATTAGCTCGGGCCGGCGCGAACGTCACTATCAACGACCGGCCCGGCAGTCCTGATCTGTCTGCTATCGCGGCTGAAATCTCGGAACTTGGAACCAATTGCACGCCAATCGAAGCCGATGTCTTTTCGCGATCGGGCTGCGAACAACTGGTCGACGACGCCATCAGCGCCGCGAAAACCATCGACATTCTGATCAGTAATCCCGCTTTTGGCGTTCGCCGGGAATTTCTGGATTACGATCCAAACGATTTTGAGAAAGTCATCCAGGCCACACTGATCAGCGGGTTCCACATGGGGCAGTTAGTGTCGCGGCACATGGTACAGCAAGAGAATGCCGGAAAGATCGTTTTCATTTCCAGCGTGCAAGCGGAAATGCCGATTGCCCGCAGCATCGCCTACGGCGCGGCCAAGGCCGGATTGAATCACATGGCTCGCACTATGTCGGTCGAATTGTCGCCCCATCGGATCAACGTCAACGTGATCGAACCTGGCTGGATCGACACTCCCGGCGAACATGAGACCTTCAGCGACGAGACCATGCAAAGCGAAGGCGAACAGTTGCCCTTGGGAAGGCTAGGCACGCCCACTGACATCGGCCAGGCGGCCCGGTTTCTAGCCTCTAACGAGGCGGACTACATCACCGGAACCGTGCTTTGCGTGGACGGTGGATTTCGTTTCAAGGATTGTCGCCAAACGGGACAGATTCCAACAAGAGAATGAAAAATGGCCGCCGCCCTCCAATTGCAGCAGACCGAGTTTACCGCTTCGGCGAATCCGCACCTATTGATCACGGGTGGAGTTCACGGAGACGAGTTCGAACCGATGGCCGCCATTCGTCGCTTGGCGCGGCTATTTGAAGATCCCGAAAATGAGCGACAACTGCTTCACGGTCGGCTGACGTTGGTCCCGGTGGTGAACGAGGCGGCCTTTCTGCGCGGCCATCGCTGCGCGGAAGACGATTTGGATCTGGCCCGCGTCTGTCCGGGTAGCCTCGATGGGCCGCCGACCGAGCGGGTGGCCGCCGCGTTGAGCGAACTCATTCGGGCCGCCGACTTTTACATCGATCTACACACCGGCGGAACGGAATTGGCCGTGCTTCCCATGACCGGCTACACGCTGCATTCCAACGGCGATGTACTCAAGCAACAGCGAAAGATGGCCCAGGCTTTTAACTTGCCGATTGTCTGGGGCACGGCGGCGACGCACGATGGCCGGTCGTTGTCGGTCGCCCGCGATGCCCAAGTGCCGGCGATCTATGCCGAGTATCTAGGATCGGCGACTTGCCGTGCATCCGGTATCGACGCCTACGTGGAAGGCTGTCTGAACGTGATGCGATCACTTGACATGATTCACTACCCGGAAACTCCATCGCAAGTGGAACACGTCGTGGAAGACTCACGACCTGATGCCGGACACATGCAAGTCTGCAATCCGGCGCCGATCAGCGGTTACTTCGAACCGCACGTCACGCTAGGCGATCGCGTCGAAGCGGGCCAAGTACTCGGTACCGTCACCGACGTGCTGGGCCGCGACGTTCGCGAAGTCTGTTCCGCGCAAACCGGCATCGTCCTTGTGCTACGAACCTTTCCACGTGTTCTTGAAGGCCAGAGCGTGGGCGTGATTTTGGAAACGTCATGAGCAAAAAGAAACGCGTGCTTGTCGTGGGTGTCGGTTCGATTGGCGAACGCCATTTACGTTGCTTTCAGCAAACGGGCCGAGCGGATGTGTCGGTCTGCGAAATCAACGACAGACTGCGTGGTGACGTCGCCGATCGTTATTCCGTGCCCGCGGCCTCTAGTAACTTGGACGAGGCGCTGGCCCACGATCCCGAAGTGGCCGTCATTTGCACTCCCGCTCATCTTCACATTCCGATGGCGATTCGCCTGGCCGAAGCGGGCGTGCATTTGCTGATTGAAAAGCCGCTTTCGACATCCTTGGACGGCTTGGACCGCCTGCAAGCGATCGTCGAACAGCGGCAACTCACGGCTGGCGTGGCCTATGTTTACCGCGCCCATCCGGTCTTGTCGCAGATGCGCGAGGCAGTTCTGGAGGGACGTTTTGGCGAACCGGTCCAGTTGGTCGCCGTTTCGGGACAGCACTTTCCGCACTATCGGCCCGCCTATCGAGAGATTTACTATCGCGACCGGGCAACGGGAGGCGGCGCGATACAAGACGCACTGACCCATGTCGTGAATGCAGCCCAGTGGCTGGTGGGGCCGATGACGCAGGTCGCGGCCGACGCCGAACATCAGGTGCTTGAAGGAGTCGAAGTTGAGGATACGGTCAACGTCGTCGCCCGCCATGGAAACCTGCAGGCTAGTTACAGTTTGAATCAGCATCAAGCGCCCAATGAAGGGACCATTACGGTCATTTGCCGATCAGGGGTCGCGCGATTCGAGACGCATCGCCACCGTTGGCGCTGGCAGACAACTCCGGAACAGCCATGGAATGACGTTCCATTCGAGCCCCTAGAGCGCGACGAATTGTTTGTTCGTCAGGCCAGCGCGTTTCTTGACTCAGTCGAACTTCGACAGCCGGCCGCATGTTCGCTAGAAGAAGGTAAACAAACCTTGCGGGCCAACCTGGCCATCTTGAAATCGGCGGACACTCGGACCTGGCAAGCGATAGAATAAGAGTCCTTCGTGCAGTCGAACCAAACAAGCAACTCAGAAATGAGCGATCGCATGTGAATAACATTGGGAACGACGCCGATCAACCGATCCAGTTTTCTGTCCGAACGCTCTTGCTGCTGGTCTCGCTCGTCGCGATCTTAATGGGGTTAACGCAGGCGGGCAGCCAGCTGATTCTCGCAAACGTCGCCGTCATCATTCTTCTCATGGGCATCAGCATCGGCTTGATGTTCGTCAGTCGTTGGGCTGGATGGTCGTGGATCGTGAGTATCGTGGTCGGTGCAAATCTGGGCGCGATGCTTTGGCTCTTCAGGCTCCTGTGGGATAGCCAGGCGGTGATCAGAGTGACGGATTCGATCACTTATCTTGTTGTCGGCGGTCTAGGAAACGGATGGTTCGCCTTTCGTTACGTACGAGGAATGCAATCCACGATACCAACCTTGGTTCGACGAAATAGCATCTTGCCATGCGCCGTTTTTCTATTAGCCTTGGTGGCCATACTCGGCGTGGGCCGGATGCTGCAACGGAGCCGTCTAACACAACCGTTCTTCGCCGCCATGCAGTTGTACCAAGACAATGGATCGGCCGTGTGCGAGTTTTGGGGGCACGGCATTAACGATGACTATCTTGCTGATAGACTATCCAAGATCCCGTCCACTGGTCGATTGGAGCTATCTTTCCACGAAACGCGGCTAACCGATCGGAGCGTTGACGAACTGATCGAATTCAGGAATCTCACTCGCATCGACATTCGAGGAACGAAAATCACACCGGTCGCCGCGGAGAAGCTTCGGCGCGCGCTCCCCGGTTGCACCGTTTACGAGTAATCATACCGCGTTCCGCCAGGTTTGCCGGAAGCGAAAAAGGAACATGAAATGCAAGAAAATTCACAACAAGAACCCACCGTCCAGCAACTTTTCGATTTGACGGGCCGTGTCGCATTGGTCACGGGAGGCGCGGGTTACTTGGGCCGCGCATTCTGTTCGTCATTGGCCGAAGCGGGCACCTCGGTGATCGTCAGTAGTCGTGACGCCGCGCGGGCAGAGCAGACCGCCGCTCAGTTGCCGGTGATTGGCGACGCTCAACATTTCGGAATTCAACTCGACCACAAGGACGAGAATTCACTGAACACGGGGTTTTCGCAAGCGGTCGAGCGCGCCGGTCGATTGGACATCCTATTGAACAACGGCCAAGGCGGCGCGGGGAAAGATTTAACGGACATCAACGCCGAGCAGTTTCAAGACCATTTCGCCAATGCGACCGGATACTTCATTCTGGCGCGGCTGCTGCGGGATTACGCCGTCGACCAGCAGCGCCCCGCGAACATTATCATGCTGGGATCGATGTACGGGATGGTCGCGTCGTATCCCGACGCCTATGAAGGGATCTGCCCCGCGAGCAGCGTTGGTTACCATGCCCTGAAAGGCGGCGTGATTCATATGGCTCGGCATCTGGCCGTCTACTGGGCGAAGGATAAAGTCCGCGTTAATTGTTTAAGCCCCGGTCCCTTTCCCGGCGAGCGAGCACCTGGCGACATGGTCGAGCGATTGCTGACCAAGAGCCCGATGGGACGGATGGGGCTGCCACACGAACTGAAGGGAGCGGCGTTGTTCTTGGCCAGCGATGCCAGCAGCTATATTACCGGCCAAAACATCGTCGTCGACGGCGGTTGGACGGCCTGGTAGCGTCAGTGGCTACACATGCTCCTTGCCGCACATATTCGAGACGGACATAATTACGGAAAAGCTCTTTCGTACGGAAGGCACTCATGACCGACGAAACGGATGCGCCAGCAGTCCCTTCGAGAAAACGGCGGGGCTGGGTAAAGTCGATTTGCTTTCGCTTGCTGGCCGTCTTTCTGATTTTGGTTCTGATCGAGGGGTTCGCCAGCCTGGGGATGTTCGTCTACGACATCTTTGCCTATGGACGGCGGCCGCTGGCGGAACGCAACTATACACAATACGACGAGCAGTTGGGGTGGGTCAGTACTCCCGATACGGTTGTAGAAGACCTGTACGGTCCGGGCCGAACGGTGACCATCAACAAGCAGAGTCTGCGGGCAACTCAAGAGTTTGCGAAAGAAGTGCCCCCCGGTAAGACGCGCGTCCTGTGTACGGGTGATTCCTTTACGTTTGGCTATGGGGTCGGCGACGGTGACTCGTGGTGCTCGCAACTGGACCGCCTCGCGCCGCAATTCGAAGTACTCAACATGGGCCAAGGTGGCTATGGTTTTGATCAGTCGTTTTTGTGGTATCAGCGCGACGGATTCAATTTGCCGCATGATGTGCACTTGGTAGCTTTGGGAATTGTCCAGTTGGATCGAATGTCGTACGACTCGTTTCTGGGCTATGGAAAGCCGACGCTGAAACTAGAGTCAAATCGCCTCGTGGCCGATCACGTTCCCGTCCCTCGGCGGGCATTCCATGTGCCTTGGCTGACACAAAATACCGAACTCTTGAAATCGTGCCGAACGATACGGCTGGCCACGCGGATTTCCGGCGCGCAGTCGCGCAATCCAACGCCGGTGATGGACTCTTCCAAGGTTGGGATGCTGCTGATGAGAGCCATCGAGGCCATGCAAGCCGTCGATCGACAGCAGGGATGCCAATTGGTGGTCGTCTGGCTGCCCCGAATGGAAGAGTGTCTTTCGCCCGAGAGCGATTCGATGCGCAGCGGACTATTGGGTGAAATTCGCCAAAAGGGAGTGCCCATTATCGATTTGGTCGACCAGTTTCGCACGCTGCGGCCGGAAGTGATCCGCGGGCTTTATATACGGGACGACGATCCGCATGTTGATTTTCCTGGAGCGGCAGGGCATTATACGGTTGAGGGCAATCGATTCGTGGCCGAACGCCTGATGGTTGATCTTCCGCGACTGCTCGCGCCATCCGATAGCCACAATTGACTGGCTGCACTCGCAACAGGTCATCCAAGCTAGAATCGACGGATTGCGAAGCCGGACCGCCGCCTCGCCATCACCAACGTGACATGAGGATCAGGGATCCATATGGCAGCACGTCACCAACGGGCCGCGTCCCTCCTTTTCTACTGGATACCCGCTTGCTTGTTTCTAGTGCTGTTCTGTTGGGTCTTCGGCGAAGCACTGTTTCTTGACAGAAATTTTGTCTATGGCGACACGGCGAATTTCTTTTATCCGATTTTTCGTTTTGTGCAGCACGAGTGGTCCGCTGGCAGAGTTCCGTTGTGGAACCCCTACGACGAATGCGGATTTCCGATGGTCGCCAATCCGACCTGGAGCATTTTCTACCCTGGCAAATTGATCTTCTTTCTGCCGATACCCTTTGATTGGTCGTACAAGTTTTTCACGGTTGGCCACGTCCTGTTGGCGGGCTTCTTTGCCTATCGGTTGTCTCGTTATGCGGGCGCGAGTCTCATGGGCGCGACGATTTGCGCGCTGTCCTATGCGTTTTGTGGTGATGTGTTGCGGCAACATATGAACTTGCCGTTCTTGATCAGTGCCGCCTGGCTGCCCGCCGCCATCGGGGCAACGGATCGAATGCTGCGGAAACGTAGCTTCCGCTGGGCCGTCGTGCTGGGCGCGGTGATGGCAATGATGGTACTCGGCGGCGATGCTCAGATGGCCTACAACGTGATGCTCTTGGCGGGGCTCCATGCGTTGGTCCTTGCCTGGCACAAAGCAAAGCCCGCCGAAGACGCAACGGCAAACTCCGCGGAGTCGTCTAACGAGCGAGAGTTGCCCGTCGTTAAGCGAATCGGCCGTAGCCGAGTCGTGTTGCTTGGGGCGGCGGCCTTTGCCGGGCTGCTGTTGTCGGCAATTCAAATCCTGCCGACGTTGGAGTGGACGGCGGAATGTGTCCGTGGCCAACCTTCGGGCATCCCGCGGAATATTTACGAATTTGTCCAAACAAGGCCAAGTGATCGGCTTGATCCCGAAACGCGGTCGCATCGATATGACGGCTTGCTTGGAAAACCGCTTCCCCCGCCCAGCGTCGCCGTCTACGCCAAGAGCGTCGATCCTTGGCGGATGATCGAGTTCATTTGGCCGGGGATTAATGGTCGCGATCTGGCGCAAAATCGTCGTTGGCTTTATCTGCCTGAAAACCGTGGCGCACTGTGGGTCCCGTCACTCTACCGAGGGCTATTGCCGATCGTATTGGGCTTGTGTGCTTGGAGAGTTCGCCGAACCACGCCGTTAACGCGCTGGCTCTCACTGTCCGTGCTGCTGGCCGTGCTGGCCAGTTTCGGCACGTTTGGTATCGGCTGGTGCCTAAGGAAGTGTTTCGCGAGCGACGGCCCGGAATTTCCTGTCGGCGACCCCTTCGGCGGCCTGTATTGGCTCATGACCATGCTCTTGCCAGGTTATGCATCGTTTCGATATCCAGCCAAGCTGATGGTCATTGCAGCGATCGGCCTAAGCGTCTTGGCCGGCACGGGATGGGATCAAATTACATCCGGCCAGGCTCGCTGGCCGCGACGAGCGCTCCTAGCCACGGGTCTGATAAGTTTGCTGGGGGCGCTGGCGTTGTTTGCCGTTTCATCGAAATGGAGCGATTGGCTGGCGGATCATCCTCGCAGTATTTACTTTGGCCCGTTCGATTCCAGCGGGGCATTGTTCGATTCGATGTACGCCATGATCCATGCGCTGATCGTTTCACTAGTGTTAGCCTGGCTGGTGTGGAGCGGAAAGATGCATGCGTCCTGGGGACGGCGGATGATTGTCCTGGTTGTCGTGGTCTGTGACTTGGCCTTGGCCAACGGCTGGATGGTCCAGACCGCGCCCGCCGAGCAATGGCATGGGACGCCCGCGGTGGCATCCCTGATCGCCCGGGCGGAAGAGCAATACGGAGATGAACGCGAGGGTGTGTCGCAGCCCTTCCGCGCGTTTCAACTCAATGCCATGTTGCCGAGGCGGTGGGGTGAGCGATCCTCGCCCGACCGCGTGGTCGAAGGGGAAGCGTGGCGGCGGGATGTGCTCTTTCCGAAGTACCATCTGCCTTCGAACGTGGAAATGGTGGACTCGCCGGGAACATTTCGCAGCTACGACCTGGACTTCTTGTTGAAGCCAGCGAAAATCCCAAGTCGTCCCCAGTATGTGCGGCCTCGTCAATCCTTGGATGCGCTGAATACAAAATACTTCATCTTGCCCCCGCGAGGCTACTCAGGTGATTCCAATCTATCCACCCTGGGCTTGCGGCATTCGTGGTCGAGTGCGCCTGGTATCGGCATGCCCAGCGGTCCGCCCTTGCGCAGAATCCTAGAGGCGCCGTCCGTGGAAAAACGGTTGCCAGACGTCGAAGTGCTGTTCAATCAGGACTATCTGCCGCGAGCTTGGATCGTACACGACATTCTTGTCATTCGGCCGGTGGACCGCGCAAGCCTCCAGGACATGTATCAGACGTCGCGGGCGATCGCTTTTCCCGACGCCGGCGTTAATCCTCGCACCATGGCGATCGTCGAATCGACCGAACTGCCTCAGGGGCGGCACCAATTGGCGGAAACTCGTCGCGATGAAGTTAGCCGCGATGATACGAGCAGAAGTGAGCCCTGCCGAATTGCAAAGTACGATCCGAACCAAGTTGAAGTCGAACTACGGCTCGACCAGCCGGGGATGCTGGTGTTGAGCGACATGTACGAAAAGAACTGGACGGTCCACGACGAGATTGGTGGCGAGCCGCGAGTTTTGGAGATTCATCGCACGAACCTTGTCATGCGCGGCGTGATGCTTGACGCGGGCGAACACCGGCTCGTCTTCCGCTATACGCCGGCCAGATTCCATCTCGGGGCGATGGCTAGCGGCGGGGCGTGGTCAATTCTGGTCCTGGCCGCAGCGTTTCTCGGTATGCGAAAAGTGATCCACCGCGCGCGGCGGAAACGGCCGACGCCAACGTCTTGACCAGCACCTGATCACCCGCCTCCGTCAAGTGGCACAGATCGCTAAAGTGCTCGCCGTCTCTTGGCAACAACGCCTGCATGTCCACGAAAATGACATGATCGTGTTCTCCCGCCAGTTGTCGAATTACGTCATTGTGAGCTTCCACCGCCGCCACGACATGCTCTGGTTCTCCCCACATCTCCACGGGAAGCTGGTAGTGGCCCTTGCCGTAATCGAGTTTGCCAGACTTAAAGCGTTTAAGCGTGTAGTTCTTCGGTACATGATAGGCGAACGTCATTAACACCACTGACGTACCGGACTCGCCGGCGTGTTCGACGATCGCTTGTAAATTCTTTCGAAACGCCTCGCGCGTCTTGATCGTCCCGCCGAACTTCATCATGTCCGGAGGCGGTTCGCAAAGCGAGATCATGTGGTCTAACAATAGATGTTGAATCGAAAGCGGGTCGTCCGCCAGCCGCCGCTGCATTTGGTTGTACCAATTGCAGTGTGTATAGTCCTCGCGAAAGTACTCTGCCTGGCAGCAGTTCATTCGCACGTCGTTGATGCCGTGGTAAATGACGATCAGATCAAACCGCTTGTCCGCAAGGTTTTGATACTTCAAGTAACTGTCGCGAGAGGTGTGGGCACTGCTTGACGCATTGTAGAGGCGAAGATTTTCGCTCACGCTCTGCTTGAGCGCGGGTTCCAAGTGATCCGCGGCTTGGTCAAGTACCGAGCCCCCTAACAGCAACACCTGAAACGAATCGGGATCCTGCCTCGAATCCATGGCCCCCGATTTCCATAACTCGGGATAGTAATAGCGCCACACCGCTTCTTCGTTCGGGGCCTCCAACGGAGAAACGTCAAACTGAAACCACCAAAATGCCTTCACGCCGACCCACATCAAGACCAAGACGTAGGTAAGGTAGACGCTACGGAACAAGATGATCCGGCGCTTCGGCAACCGGTAAGAACGTCCACTTTTGGTGGTAATCGAGCGATCTTTGGAAATCGAACTCACCTTCCCCCCCCGTTGAACGACGAGTAGCGACAACCATGTTACCCGTCAGTTCGCCGGTGTAAAATGTTTTTCTGGAAAAACCCAGATTTTTTCGATCGCTGAGAAAACCGGACGAAGGCGCGTCGCAGTGGCAAGATCACCGCTGCAATTCCATTTGCAATGGCGCTAAAATGCGGGACAAGCAATGAATCGAGCAAGCGGATAATCATCAAATGTGGATCGAAGGCGTCGTATGTGTCGTTCTCGTATCCGTCGTGCTGGCGGGGCTGCTGGTTCGATTTGGACTTCCGTTCTCAAAATCTCTGACGGTCGCGGTCGTCGTGGCGGCAGCACTATTGCTGATGACCGGAAACATATGGTCGCGGACTGGCCCCTTCGAAGCCCCAACGCAATCGCCTGACAATCGGCCGATCGAGGAAGCGGCCGAGGGATACGTTTCGTCCGATACCTGCGCCCGCTGCCATCCGCACCAATACGACACGTGGCACGATTCGTATCACCGCACGATGACACAGTTGGCGACTCCTAAATCGGTCTTCGCGGACTTCGACGGAGTGGAACTTGAAGATCGCGGAAGGGTGTGCCGGTTAGAACAGCGTAACGACCAGTATTGGATCGACATGATCGATCCCGCGCAGCCGACGCGCACCGGCGCTCCATCGCGTTTTCGCGAACAAGTTGTCATGACGACGGGATCGCACCATCGCCAGTTGTATTGGTTTCCAAGCGGGCAGACTCGCCGGCTATCTTTGTTTCCTTTTGCGTTTCTGCGCGAGGAACAGCGCTGGATCCCGCGCGACGCGGCCTTTCTCACTCCGCCCAGTCCCATGCCTGGTGTCGAGTTCGCACGTTGGAATACGATTTGTATTCAATGCCATACCACGCACGGCCGTCCCGGATTGGTGCCGGGCACGGGCGCTCATGAGTGTGACACGCGCGTCGCCGAATTTGGAATCTCTTGTGAGTCTTGCCATGGCGAGGGGCAGCGGCATGTTCAATTGAATCAAAGTCCGTCCCGCCGTTATCAACAGCATTTGGCGAAGACCAACGATCAACACGACGACACGATCGTGAATCCAGCGAAACTAGACACGCGCAGGTCGTCGGAAGTGTGCGGCCAATGTCACAGTGTCTTCCACCTTCGTCAAGATCATGGCGACTTTAACGAAAACGGATTCGCCTATCGCCCCGGAGACGAGTTGGACCCGCACAAGTATGTCGTCCGCTGTGGCGACCCGGTCAAACCGCGCGGCATGCAACGATTCGGTGCTGCTTACTATGACGAGCGATTTTGGTCAGACGGAATGATTCGCGTTTCGGGCCGCGAGTTCAACGGCTTGGTGGAGTCCCCGTGCTTTCAACGGGGCGAACTGTCTTGCCTTTCCTGTCACCAAATGCACAAGTCCAAGGACGACCCACGCGCGCTGGAAGAATGGACGGACGATCAATTGGCGATTGGCATGAGAGAAAATCAGGCCTGCCTGCAGTGCCATGAAGAATTTCGCGACGGAGCGGCCCTCGTTAATCACACGCATCACACGGACGAATCGTCCGGCAGCCAATGCTACAACTGCCACATGCCGCATACGACCTATGGCATGCTGAAAGCGATCCGCAGCCATCAAATCACTTCGCCCACGGTAAGCGAAAGCTTGGAAACAGGCCGTCCCAACGCGTGCAATCATTGCCATCTTGATAAGACCTTGTCTTGGACCGCCGACCACCTTCACGATTGGTTCGACATCGACAAGCCCGAACTCGACTCGGACGAATCCGAAGTCGCCGCGTCGATTCTGTGGCTGCTGCGGGGCGAAGCGGGCCAGCGGGCCCTTGTCGCGTGGAGCTATGGTTGGGAGCCGGCGAAGCAGGCCTCTGGAACCGAGTGGATGGCACCCTATCTGGGGCAGTTGTTGGTTGATCCATACGATGCAATTCGTTTCATCGCCCAGCGTTCGCTGCGCCGATTACCTGAACAGGAGAATCTAGAATACGACTTCCTCGGACCGCGGGCGAATCGACGGGAGGCTCTCCGTGTAGTGCTAGAAGAGTGGATGCGACGGCAATCAGGTGAGGTCCGCAATTCCGACCGCGCGCTGCTTATCGATCACGACAACCGCCTCATGCGGCAACGATTTGACCACCTACTTCAGCAGCGCGACGATCGCGCGATGAGCCTGTCTGAGTAGCACGTTAATCTGATTCCACGATAAAGGCATCGACTTCGATTTCCACCAGATGCTCTGGAGACACAAGCTGGCGAACCTCGACCATCGTGCTGGCCGGACGTATGCTCCCCAGCGCCTCGCCGTGAGCTTTACCGACTTCCTCCCAGCGACGGATGTCGGTCACGTACATTCGAGTTCGCACGACGTCCGTCATCTCGGCGCCGACTTCTTTCAGCGCTGACTCAATCTTTTGCAAGATGAACTGCGCTTGTCCATAAGCGTCATGGACGGCTACAGGAGTCCCGTCTTCACGCGAAGCCGTCGTTCCGGAAACGTAGACGTGGTTGCCAATGCGAACCGCGCGGGAATATCCAACCGCGGCTTCCCAAGGCGTTCCACTAGAGTGTCGTTGTCGTCGCATTATTTCCTCGCTTGAATCACCGACCACAGCAAATACCGCCAAGGACAATCAACTACGGAAAAACCGGCCGACCGCAGCCAATCGATTTGATCGACCAAAGGATCATGATGATCATGTTGCTGTTGGTGAGCCATCCACATGTCCCATTCTTCTTCGGTCGAACCGGCATCAAAGGTCCGTTCCTTCCAGTTATCCATGTGCCGTTGGTAGAGGTCACTGGTAGCTCCGCGGCATTGGTCGGCGTAGGCCAATATACCGCCCGGCTTCAGCCAGGCATGAACACGTTCAAACAGCGATCGCTTTTCTTCCGATCGCAAATGGTGAATCGCGATGCTCGATACGACCAAGTCAAAAGAAGTCGCATCGAAATCCAACCGTCGAAAGTCCTGCTCTGTAAAATGAAAACGGTCCTCCGTCCCGAGACGCCCGCGGCAGGCTTCCAGCGACTCGCCCGAAACATCGACCACATGCAGCGACGAATTAGGAAACGCCTTGGCCACGAGTACGGACAGATTTCCCGTCCCACACCCTAATTCAAGGATTGAATCCAGTCTGTGGTCGCCGGGCAGATAATCGAGTACAGCCCACAGCATTTCTCGATATCTAGGAAAGCAGCGTTCGATCGAGGCCGTGTAGTCGTCGGTCAACGCGTCGAAGAAACGGCCCACGGTGTGTCCTTCGTCGTTGGAGTGCTGGTCGCTGAGCATTGGTTCAATCTTTCTGGGTAGTAGTGACCGTTCTCGTCGCCAGTTCGCGGGTACCAGCTCGATTCTATTCGGAAGACGCGTCACAATGAATGCAGGGTTTCGATGCATCGGCCCGACAGTGGCATCATCTACACGTTCGTAATCGCAATTTCGTTTACCGTGAATCTATCCAGAAATTGATCGAACGACAGACGGCGGAACCTCAGTAACGCCTCCGAACTATATCGTGGGTATGGGCGTACATGATTCAATGCTCGTCACCGTCAAAGATCCACATCGGCACGGTCCGGCCAGCTCGCTCGAAACCACAACTCGAAAAAAATCTTGCCGCCTCCTTGTCGGCGACGACGGTGTGCCGATGGAAACCCTCATACCGCTGCATGAGGCGAGCCATCAGTTCGCGCCCGATTCCCTGTCGATGGTAGTCGGGATGAACGGACACGTGCGGGTAGTATACGACCAAGTGACCGTCCGAGATCGCGTTGGCCAGCCCCACAAGCCGGTCGCCGTTCCAAGCCGTGACCAAGGAATGAGAATTGGTCAGCGCCCGATAGAGTTGATCTGGCTTCTCGGCCGAGGACCAATGGTTGGCCCGGTACAACTCCAAGATGGCATCCTGGGAAACGTCTCGCGTCTCGCGGTACTCGATCTTTCGTCCGATGGGTTTCATGTCGCTAGCCAACTGAAATGCAGAATGCACTCTTCACTGACGACTTCCCCCCTGACCTGGTTCGCGAGAAAATAACACTTTGAAAATCTTCACGAGATTCCGCGGACCCGATCGCAATTACTGACCGCCCTTCACCGGCTCGATCCATAACGTTGGAACTGCTTTGCCTTGGCATTCCCCGCCGTGTAGAATGCGGCATCGACCCCCATTTACCCGCGCCATTTGACATGCCTTCCTCACCACCGCCGTCTCCCAATGCCGCGCGGCAATCTGCTCCAAAATGGAAATGGATTCTGCGACGACTGGGCCTTGTTGGTGGAGGTTTGATCGTCGGCGTTCTCGTTGCGGAAGTAGTGCTGTGGGCCTTCGATCAGCCCCGCTTTCTCAAAGCCCATTCCACGTCGCGACGCGTGGAATTCTTGCCAATGACCATGGGCGAGTATCCAGTTTACGTGAACGCGGTCCAATCGCGGATTCGCTTTGGGTATGATGGTAATCCTCGGGGATATTTCGGCGAAGAAAATGAAGTGGTGCACGTCACGAACTCGGATGGATTTCGTGGTGACGACTTCTCCCCAATAAAAGCGCCCGGCACCGTGCGTCTGTTATGCCTTGGCGATTCCGTGACGTTTGGCGAGGGGGTCCGTTTCGAGCATACATTCCCTGAAATCACGGCGGAGTTATTGAACGACAAATTTGGTGACAGCTCGCTCAACGTCGAAGCATATAATTTGGGCGTGGGCGGTTACAACACCAGTCAATCGGAGTTCTTGTTCAATCTGTTGGTCGAACAGCTCGCCCCCGATGTCGTCGTATTGGGATACTTTCCCAATGATCCCGAGCCTCCCTTGTTTGAATTTGATCCGATGACGCAATCAGTCGTTCGCGCGGATCGTCCGGCGGAAATTTGGGAAGGCTGCGATGACCCCCAGCCGCCCAGTTCGCTGTTACGAATGTCGCGTGTAAGCCAACTCGTATGGCGATTCACCGATGCACGTCGACGCACCGAACAAACGATGCGATATTACCATGCGCTATTTGACGAAGAAAATTCCGGCTGGCGAGAAAGCCGCCAGGCGCTCCGGAAAATCAAGGAACAATGCGACCGACGGTCCCTTCCTTTGCTGATCGTCTTGTTCCCTGTCTTGTACAGCCTGAATGACGACTATCCGTTGGCGGACATCCATGCGCGGTTGGCCGAAGAAGCTCAACGACTCGACGTGATGTTCCTCGATCTGCTGCCACTATTCAAGGAACATCAAGCCGCGGATCTCTGGGTGCATCCCACCGACCAACACCCCAACGAAATCGCGCAGAAGATCGCGGCGCAGGCGATCGCCGACCGCTTGCTGCCTGAACTCAAGGCGATTGGAAATCGGGCCGCCCAAAACCAACCCGCAACGGAATAGTAAGTTCATGAGGATCCGAGCGGCTTTCGCTTGCGCGAGGCCTTAACGACAGGCCCGATTACGGGTGTATATCTCGCTGGCCGGTCCTCATCTATAATTGATGCGCAACGCAGCCTCGAACGGCCTTGCGAACTAGGTTAAGAAGTCATACCGGTGGAGAGACGATTGTGGAGTCCGACGCCGCCGCGGTGAGCGGTCCGCCACCCGATGCGAAGTCTTCAGCAGAGGACGAATCGGCGACGACGGCAAATCGATCCGCCTTCCAACCGGGATGGGCATTGCTCTTGTTGTTGGTGACGTTCATCGCCTACACCCCAGCGCTTCGATGTGGATATGTATGGGACGATCGCGACCATGCCGCCAGCTTTCATCTGCGCACACCCGAGGCGCTGTCGCGAATCTGGTTCGAGGTCGGCGCGACTCCGCAGTACTATCCGTTGGTTCACACAACGTATTGGTTGGAGTTCCAGGTTTGGCGCGAGGATCCGTTGGGATATCACCTCACCAACATCCTGTTGCATGGCGCGGCGGCGATCCTGCTCTATCGACTACTGGCCGGCCTCGGAGTTCCCGGTGCCGCGTTAGCGGCGGCGGTTTTCGCGCTGCATCCGATTCAAGTTGAATCGGTCGTCTGGACAACGGAGCGGAAAAACGTTTTATCGGGCGTTTGCTATTTCGTAGCCATGCTGGCCTATCTCCGATTCGCGGGACTGGACAAGCACCGGCCGACCGAGAACCGCAAGTGGTGGTACGTCGCATCGATTCTTGCTTTCGTGTGCGCGATGCTCAGCAAGACCGTCACCGCGACGCTTCCGCCGGCCCTGCTGCTGATCACTTGGTGGAAGCGAGGCAGCATCAACCGTCGCGACCTGTTGTCGGTGATTCCCTTTTTTGTCATCGGTGTGCCACTGGGCTTACTGTCTGCCTGGATGGAAAAGTTCAACGTCGGCGCGAAGGGCCCGGAATGGGATTTTTCGTTGGTCGATCGTTTTTTGATCGCAGGGCGCGTGCTTTGGTTTTATCCATCCAAGCTGGTGAGCCCGACCAACCTCACGTTTATCTATCCTCGCTGGGATATCGATTCGTCCGACGCGTGGAGCTACGGCTATCCGGTTAGCGCGATCGCACTGATCTTGGCCTTGTGGTTCGGGCGTCACCGGCTTGGCCGGGGGCCGTTGACGGGCGTGTTGTTTTTTGCGGGCACATTGTTTCCGGCGCTCGGGTTTTTTGACGTCTATCCAATGCGTTATTCGTTCGTTGCCGACCATTTTCAATATTTGGCCGGCATTGGATTGGTCGCGGTCGTGGCCGGAGTTATTGCACGGCGGTTGGAGTCCACAACATTTGAAGCGCGGCTCGCGGCCGCATTGCTGGCGGGCATTGTCCTCTGCGTTCTGGCCGCGCTGACTTGGATGCAATGCCACATCTATCATGATCGGGAAACATTGTGGAGGGACACAATCAGAAAGAACCCGACGTGCTTCATCGCTCACAACTACTTGGGCGTCGAGTGCCTTGAGCGGCGCGAACTCGATCAGGCAACCAAGCATTTTCAGGCCGCCCTGAAGTCCGATGTTCAAGACCCCAGCGCGTTCAACAATCTTGCCAACGTCGCCCAACTACGGAAGGACTACGACGAAGCGGAACGATACTACCGCCTGGCGATTGAATCCGTTCCCGGCCACGCGACGTTGCACAATAACTACGGCAGCTTGCTCGTCGAGATGAAACGTTTCCGCGCGGCGGAAGCTCAGTTTCGCAAGTCACTCGACCTCCAACCTGATTTAGTCATCGCACGTGGAAACCTGGCCGACCTGCTATTCAACGAACAACGCTTAGAAGAAGCCGAGCAACATCTGCTCGCGGCGTTGAAACTGGAACCGAACAACGGCGAGCTTCTACAGCGATGGGACCGACTTCTTCGGGCTCGTCGCTCGCGGGACGCGTCCGGAAGTTGACGTTCACCGTGGAAGGTCCGGCCAACCTTTTATTCGGCCCCCAAAACCGGTTCGTCGTTTTGGATGATGACGCGGCCTCCTTCGCGCACCACCTTGGGCGCGGTGTTACCGATCAGATCGCAATTGACAAGCCAAGTTTTGCAGTACCCTTCGGTGCGCACCTGCGCGGTTCCGTTGTTGCCAACCAAGCAAGCCTCGACGCGCAATCGCGACGCCCCACCAATCGAGATGCCACTTCTTCCGTTGCCGCGACAGATACTCTGCCGAACGGTCACGTTGGAGACACCGTCGTGAGCATTGATGCCGTCGAGTTGAAAGCCTTGTACGGTGACGTCACTAATGATCAAGTCGCGGACGTTGTACAAAGTGATACCGGCTGAATGTCCGGCGTATGCAAAGCCATAACTTTGCGGCAAGCGGTCGGGTTCCACTCGCACATGGATCTTCCGATCCAACAGCGTCCACTGGAAGGGTTCCAAGGCGGCCAGCGCTTTGGGGCTCGCCGCGATGCGTTTCAAAGGCTGTCCCGAGAAGAACAGTTGCTGATGGCTTTTTCGTTCCGGCGCGAAGCGAAAAATTTCTCCTCGCACATGCTCCCAGTCGTCGTCAGGCACGGGGACCGAGCCATCGATCACGGAACCGTTACCGATCAGTTGGAACGGCCTGCCGCCAAGTCCGCTATGGTTTCCTCCTTGCAGGGCGATCGGTTCGCGATAGGGTTCACCGGTGTTGACCAAAATGACCCGGTCGCCCTTTCTTGCAAGTTGCAAGGCGCGGCGAATGGTCCGGACCGGGCCCGAGCCTTGCACTCGCGTATCGGGAGCGGCACCGTTTTGCCCGTCGTCGCCGCCGGCGTTGTTCACGAAAAAGTCGCGCGCGGCCGCCTCGCCGGTGAAGGCCAAAACCACCAAGAGGAATAAAATATATCGCATTGAATTATTTGCTAAGGAGGCTGGATGCCTCGGGCCATTACGAGATAGCGCCGGGAGATTCGCGTACCTCATTCTACCATGCCGACTTTGAGCCGGGTCAGCGGAAATATCGTCATAATAATCAGAACTCATCGCCGCGGCCCGCTTTCGCCAAGACTAACCCAAGCGGCGCGAGCGACTAGTCTAACCGAGCGGTCGAGCGATCGCGAAGGATTGGCCGCGAAAAGCGCCAGAAAGTCGCGGTTCGCCATGCGTAAACGGCGTGTCCTACTTTTTCTCTTCCCGCGACAAAGCGGCGCAGCTCGGCAAGTGTAACATACGGGCTGCCGCGAATGATTCAGTTGTTCCTGCATGATGTTCTCCTAACAGACGATGTTGCAACGCGTTAGGCGCGGCGTCGCGTGTATCCGCGCCAGCCTCGCGGTGAACAATGATTGCAATGTTGCAAGGGTTGCTCCGTCGCGGTACGGATTTCTTTCGCGAACCGGTCCAGATGTCGCCCTTACCAGTCTCACGGCCCGATTTATCTGCCGGCCCATCGCCCCGAACTCCGTTTCAACCTGCTGCCCGCGGTGAGCGTGCCGGGAAGGCTTAGCTCATTCCATCATTCTACCCGATTCTGGCAATTCGTGTTGGAAATCGGCCGGGCTAGTCGCGGAGGTCACTTCGGCGAAGGTGGCCTACTTATTACTTATTTAGCAGGTGCGGACGCAGCACGTTGAACGCCTGCTTTCCTGCAGACGCTACCAGGATGTCGGGATGGCCGCCGAGGGGAAGAGAATTGACAATGGCTCCCCCGCGGCCATGTTGTGTTAGCCGCTGTGCGCGCCGGATACCGCTGGAATCAGCAGATCAAACGCCTCGTAGCAACCAAACAATTCGACCAATGCCTCATCGACGCGTGTAAACGGACCGGGGTCACGTATCTCCTGCGTGAAACAGGCGTCCGCATCTTCAAGTGTCACCTCGGGGGCAATTGCCGAAACGTCGTACTCCGGGCGCAAGTGATCGCGAAGATTCCAGAGCAGATGGCAGGCATCATCACGCGACAGCGCACCTGAAGACCATAGGCGATTCAGATTGGCAACGAATATTGATGCGCCGAGGTAGTCAGTCGCGGGCGGCGGTACGCGGGAAAGGGCGAAAATGGCAATGTCCGGTGTTTTTGCGAGAGAAAGATCGAACATCCATTCTTCAGGTATGTCGCTCGTGGTAATCAACGAGTCAACCCACGCGACAACGTCGGTAAGTTCGACTAGGTGGCAAGTCGAGTGAGAGTTGTCGAGGGCGAATCTGTAGAAGTCGGCGATATCCCGAAGTGTCGGGTCCATTTGATTTGAACGGCTACTGGGAAGTGTGGCCAACGCGGCCCCTCGACGAAGCGGAAGACGTAGGGCAACCAGCACATTATACAAATAGATTCCAACTTGAATAAAGAAGGAAGCATTTGCGGCATGGATGTTGCAGCTCTGCGGCCAAACTATGTTGGCGGACAATGGCTAAGCGGTGGTATCCCAGTGATATGCCACAAAAGTTTCCGCGCAGCGCCAAGCAACGAAAAGCTCACACCACTCGTCATGCAAGAAAAACCCGTCACCAAATGCGGCTGCTGTGTGCAGCCCGATACGGTCGAGGACGGGTGGACACTGTTGGGTGACGCGGTTTTCGATTACGTCAGCCGAGCTGGGCACAGGGGAGAATCGGCGAACGGTTTGTATTGAGTCTCCGAGTAGCCATACACGAGTCTGACGCATTGCACGCAAAAATGAGCGAAGCTATGGAAGTCGGATGTCGTCACTCTGATGACGCAACTGCGGAGGTCGCAATCACCGCGTGTAGTCCGCGAAGCGCGAAGTTGCTTCGGTTTGTCCATCCTCTCACGAAGCCGAATCGCGAACTACGGTCGGTCGATTTCACGGACCATTTCGCCGCAGAGTCAGGATTCCGCCACCGCAAGGTCTTCCGGATGAAGCTTCGCCTTCGCGGCCCACGCAAATAGAAGTCGCCGTACCGGAACGTTTTGTTATGATGGTAGGTGTTGTCCTCAAAGCGCGCTTCCTCGACGCGCCTCGCCCCAAGGTCTCGGTCATGTATGCCAAATGCGTTTGGTTCGCCCGTTCGCTGAGCAGTTTGCTGTTGTTGCTGATCGGCACGACCTCGTTGTTCGCTCAGACGAACGAGGACTTCCAGCGCGTCGAAGAAGAGATACTGAGTAACATTCAACGCGGAAAACTAGGCGACAAGACCGTGGCCTTCCTGCCCTGGGCGGGTGATTTTCAGGACAAGATCATCGCCGTGGCGCGGGCGGAGAGTGCGACGAATCGCACCAACCAAGCGCTGAAGGTCTGGCAGTTTTATTTCCGCCACTGCAATTTCAGTCCATACGAATCCAGCCGTTGGAACAACGCGGCGATGGACTTTCTGAAGGTCGTGAAGCAATCGGGCGACGAGGTCAAGCAGCGTTACGCGGAAGACCTTGCCGCCGGGCCAACCTGGCGGGCGCTGCTGCCGGCCGCGGAACGAGTTACCAACAACAAATGGGACGCACCGTTGAGCGACGACACGCAAGCGGATCGCTCGGCCCGTGAACGCGAGCAAAATCGAAAAACGGTCGAGCAACTCGCTGAAAAACTGCTGCGATCTCACCCGAAGTCGATGTTTACCGTGCCGGCGCTGATGGTGGTAGCCAAACTGCCCTCCCGGTCTGATCATGCGGACTTGGATCAGACCGTGGCCGCTTACTTCCGCCGGGGGTTAAAGGAGTTAGAGGAAGCCAAAGCGCCGCGGCGTCACCAGATCTGGATGTTGCATGCGATGTCATCCCGCTTTTCCGCCGATCGCGCCACACGCGAGAACGCCTACCAGCGGATTGCCCAGCTAACGGACATCGCCGCCGAGAAACGATACGCCGAGTTTCGCCTGGCGGACCCGACCACGGATTATCGGAGCACCAGGGATGGACGCCAGGAACGGCGGGGTTACGAGGACTTTCTGACAAAATATCCACAGGCTTTTCGTGCACCGCGGGCCCGGTCGCGGATTGTGCAGAGTTGGTTGTCTGAAAAGAGGCCCGAGGAGGCGCTTCGTACACTGCGTCACTATGACCACCCGAACTATAACCGCGCCGCAGTCCCCTCAGACCTTCTCCGCATGGCCAATGCCTTTCTGATGGAAAACGAGTATGACCAAGCCCTGACGCTGCTGGAAGAAGTCGAGAGACGATTTCCGCAATCACGTCGGCAGGCCTTGGTCCAAAGCATGATGGCGGACTGTCATCGGGGTCGCGGAGATCGCCAAAAGATGTTCGCCAGCTATCACAAGGCGGTTGCGGCTGTTCCCAAGGACCGACTACCGCTTCGAGTTTTGGAGAGCTTCTCGAACGTTGGTTCGAGCCCCTTTATCTATCTCGGCCGCCACTACATGCGGAAGCGACAGTGGGCCAAGGCTCATTCCATTTGGAAGGCCTACGATCCTCAATCCTGGTGCGGGAACTGCGAGTGGAGCCTGATCTCGCAGCGGCGCACCGAGATGACGATTTGCGAAATGAACCAGACTGACCTTGCTGGCGCACTTGAGATCTTTGATCGCGCCGCCGCCCAAAAGAGTCGATATGTGAGTCAGCCCATTCGATGCCAGTTGGTCGAGATGGCTCAGCGGAACGGTAAGCTTCAAGTTCTTCGCGAACGTTTCACAACGTCCCCAACGGGTAAGGCCGCGGACTTCTTGTCACCGGCGAAGGACATCCGCGACTACATCACGTTGATCGATCAAGCCGCGGAGGGACGGTACCAAGCTCTTTGGAATGCGCTTGGTGATCGGGCGGAGGACTGGGGTTGGACCGCTCTCACGGACGATTATGACGATGGCTGGAAGAAGCGCCGGATCATGCACATCCTGGCTGCCTGCGGCAGCGACGCCAAGCCGTTCCTGCTCACGCAGGCGAAGCAGGCGGACCCGGGGCACCGCGCCGCGCTCATCATTCTGTCTCGGATGAAGGCGGCGGACGTCTGGCCGTTGATCCAACAGCGGTGGAGCCAACGCGAAGCTCAACTCACGCAATCCGCGGCAATTGACTACCTCTTCGCAGCCTGGTTGCTAAAAGGCGACGCTTCAACCAAATGGGTAAAGCAGTTGGTGTTGGACCGCGAATCACATCACCACGCGGCCGCACGGGCAGGAATCGCCGTCTGGGACACCGAGCCGATCGTCTGGCTGAAACCGATTGCGCGCAAAGAGCGTTAAGTAGTTCTTGGAAGGTCAAATATTCACTTGGTAAGTCGGTCGCCGACCGCGTACTTCATCTGCACAAAGCCAAAATCAAAGGCCTGTGTTTGGATGTGAGTTAGCGGAACATCATTGTCCAACCGGCCAAACAGCGGGACTCCTTGGCCAAGAATAATCGGAATCACCGTGATGGTGATTTCATCCACCAAGCGCTCCGCGAGGAAAGCCTGGATGGTCTGGCCTCCGTCTACATAGATATGCCGCGCCCCTTCGTTAGACAATCGGTTATACAGAACACGCGGCGGTGCCGATGAATGCGACACCGTTGCCGGCAACTCTTCTGGAAACGTGATGGGCCGACGGCTCAAAACAACCACTTGAGTCTGTCCGTACGGCCAATTGCCAAACGACAAGACTTTTTCATAGGACTTTCGGCCCATGACCAGTACGTCCATCGAAGCGAAAAAGTCTTTGTAGCCACAATCTTCGCCTTGTGGGACGATTGCGTTGGCATCGTCCAGCCAGTCAAGTTCGCCATGCTCGCGGGCAATGAACCCATCCAAACTGGTCGCAATGTAAACGAACACTTTTGCGGGCATCGCTGGACGGCTTCCACGGATGAGCGATTACGAGATGGACACGACGCAGCCTTCATACCGGTTCGGAGCCCCACGAGCAAGAGTGCCCGTCCGGTGAAAATGTCCGTCCGTGAGGTTTGACCTCCCCTGGCTGGCCGCCCTATACTCAATCGCGCCCGCTCGCAATTCGCGCTAGATTTTCCGCAACGACACGCAGCCTAGGGTATGTCCCATGTCAACGCAGCTTGGTGCTTTTGATGCCTACCTCACTTGGCTGGGAATACCGGTCTCGGAACAGCCCCCCAACCACTATCGGCTGCTGTCGCTGACGCCTTTCGAATCGAATCCTCGGGTCATCCAGGCGGCCGCCGAGTACACGATCCAAAGAATTCGTTCCACGGCGAAAAACGATCAGATCGATTTGGCGAATCGTCTGCTGAAAGAAGTCCATGCGGCGCAAGCCAGCTTGCTGGAACCGATCATGAAGTCTTGCTACGACGAGCAGCTCAAGAAGCTGATAGGCGACCAGCCCGCGCGGTCGGCACCTGCGGCTCTTGCCGCCGCCGATCCGGCGTCTGAAAACTGGTTCGGCATCCTGATCAAGACAAAACCCCGCGTCACGATCGCCGTGGCGAGTGGTTCCGCCGGCGTTCTCGTTGTGGTGGCATTGCTGTTCTTTTTCCTGGGGACCGGCAACGGGCCGAACGAAGAAGGGACAAGCGGCCAAAAAATCTCCGCCCTGGATGACCGCACGAATCCAGCCGAACTGGTGACATCGAAATCAACGGGCGCAAGAGCGGCACAATCCCGCGAATCGGACGATCACGTCACTCGGGCCGAAGTACGGGACAATCCGGCCCATCGCAAAACGAACGTCACCAGCGAGCCGCCCGCAACCACGAAACCCAAGGCTCGGAAAGGCGCTTATTACACGGAGGCTGGCGATTTCATTCCCGACACATCGGGGCCGCCCCTCGCGATACTCATCAACCCACCGCCGGCCAGGCCATCGCCGATCCAATCGAGACCTGTCCCATCGACGCCCAGTGATGCAGTTCCCGCGACCAAGGATGCCACCAAGAAAGAAACGGCATCTTCCACTGCGTCGAAGTCCGCGCCTGCCGCCAACAAGGGCCCATCGCCGGACAAACCGTCCGCGGAAAGCGACCCAAAACCGGCGGAATCGCAGGGTAAACATGCCGTACCCGATGCCCCAAGCCGGGCGAAATGGCTGGCGAAAATCAAGCAAGAGTTCTCGGCGGAATTCGCGTCTAGGGAAGCGAAAACGCGACACAAGCTGGCGGTCACGCTGTTTGAAACCGCTGGCGTCACCACCGACGATCCCGCCAAGCAGTACGTACTCTACCAACAAGCCGTTAAGCTGGCGACCGATCTCGGCAACTTGGCCATCGCGGTTGCGGCAACCGATGCGATTGGCTCGGGATTTGATGTCGACGCGGAGGGAGAATTGGCCGAGTTGCTTAAGAAACTGGTTCGCAAAGCCAGGACTCCCCAAGCTTGGGATTCGTTGACAGATAAGCTGATGCCGCTGGTCGATCAATTCGCGCACGCGGATCGTTATGACGAGGCCAACCAACTTCTGCGCATGGTTCGTTCGCTGTCGTCCAAAATCAAAGACGAATGGATGATGGACGCGGCCAACAAAAAGGCCACCGAAATCAATGCGATGTCGACAAGGTTTTCGAAAATCAAATTCTACTTTGAGTTTTTGGAAAAGGATCCGAACGACATTGACGCCAACTACTATGTGGGATTGTATCGCTGCGCCACTAACGGCGACTGGAAGGCAGGGTTGCCGATGCTGGCCAAAGGCAGCAATGAAGCATTGCGAAAACTGGCGGAAAGAACAGTCGCCGATACCGACAAGCCCGGCAATGAGTACGAGTTGGCCGAGCAGTGGTGGCAGGTCGCCGAGGGGCTTTCCGCCCACGAAAAAGCCAACGTCCAACGGTTCTGTGCGGATTTGTATCGCGATTCACTTCCCGAATTGGACGACCAAGAGAAGCAGAAGGTGGAACGTCGGCTGGCCGAGCTTTCTCGCCCAGCGACCACGGCGATTCGGACTAGGATCGGACGCATTCGCGCACAACGTGGCGAGGCCGGCCTTGAGCAGTTACGTACCAAGGCCCGCGCACTCATCCAAAACTACGACAAAAACAAAGACGGTATGCTGCAACCTGAGGAACGGGAACGGTTGGGTTGGAAGGACGTCGACATGAATCAAGATCAGATATATTCACTCGACGAATTGACTCTGCGTTTTGCCAAATACGAACAAGCAAACGTCCCGATGAATCGATGAGAGAGTGTGTGGTGGATGGCAAAGCCAGGCCGCCCTTGCCAACGGCGAGGGCAGCCACGGGGGCTCTCTTACATACCGGCTTCAGATTCGCCGTCAAGACGCACTGGGAAATACTCCTAGCAGGGCAATAATGTAGTTGATTGCCGTGAACGGCTGCATGTTGTTGACCGGCGTGTTGTTTCCGGTATTCGCATTGGTTGTCTCAGTCGTGACATCGGTCGTTGTCACCACCGACCCCGTTTTCATGTCCGCGTTTGGGTCATTGGTCGAATAGGTTGCCGAGGAAACACCGGCATCACTCGACAAGGAAGTGCCGCCGGTGCCCATTGGATCAACAACGGTGTTTTTGTTGCCAGCCGCATTGTGTCCCCTCAGAGTGGAGGCTGACGTTGCGGTGGAAATTGAAGTTGCCGTATGCGTGTGCGACGCCATATTTTGGATGGTCAAGGTATTGGTTGCACTGCCTGACTTTTCACCTTGAGTCACCGGTGGAAGTCCAGGCCCAGATCCAGGATGAACTGGCACACGACCTCTTAGATCAGGCAGCCCAAAGGTAGATTCGCCGTCGCCACCATATGTCGTGCCAAGAATTGAAAACAAGGCGCTATTTGGTGCAATGCTTAAGAGTTGTCCATCGCAAAGTGCCCATCCTGCCGGTGCAAAATTTCCACCAAACAATTTGATTTCACCAATGAAAGGTTCGGACATGTCGTAGTTCCTATCTCCGAGTTACTGGATGTTGATTACGGACTAATTGAATACGGCCTCGAAGTAGCTTCCCTGTTCGTCGGGGGCCCAGGGCATTAGAAAAACAGTCAATGGACCAAGATGTTCGTGTTCCAATTTGCCGAGTACTTTTTCAAAGGTCGCAAATTCCAATTTGTTTTCCATCTTCGATTTCGAAGTTTCTTCATCTATCCGATCACGGCGTTGTAGTGCTTCCAATTTGGGCGGTCACTTCGCTCTGTCTGACTGATGAACAACTGGAAGGTTCCCAATTGTGAATGATTAAATCGATGATTAACGCTGGCCAGCTCATCGCCTTTTTCAGACGCAAAGAGAAGCAAACAACTTTGTTGCCGAACAAAGTGGGGACGTTTTTCACCTGGAACGGGATTTCGCACCCGCACCTCGCGGAGCACCAGCGAGGTGGACCGGCCCGTCTCATTGGAGACGACCGAGAACCGCTCGCCAACCAGTTTTTCAAATGCCTTGTGTTCCGAACCAAACTCGACATCACTCCGTTGCACCAGTGGCTTGCGCTGTGAATCGCTAAGCAACGTCGGACCGGTGAGACCGACGGTTCCCGCCACCGAGGCCTGCACAAGAAACTCCCGTCGCTGAATAGATCGTTTCTGGTCCATGATGAAACCCTTTCGTACTTCGGTCATTTCAAGTGTTGAATGGCAACAAGTTCATTCGGTGCAATTTGAAGTTCGAGCATTGTAACGGTTGGCGGTTGTGACGCAAACAAATTACCTATTCTCACAATTAAACTTCTGATTGATCTGAATGGTTTCGTGTTTGTGCGAGCGTTCGGTCAAGGGGACCAACGCATCAATGAATAAACGCCAACGTCGGCGATCTCTTGGAACCCCAAACGCTGGTACAAACGCATCGCCACATTGCCGCTGACGACGTGGATCGTCACGGGTTTCTTGTCGGCCGCCGATTCGTCGAGCAAGTCTTTCATGATTTGGCCACCAACGCCTTGGCCTCGAAATGTGGTCAACAGCGCAATGTCGATGATTCGCATCTCGTCGTCGCGACGGTCGACATACAACCGGCCGATGGGGACTTCCCCCATGTGGATGATCTCAAATCGCGCGTTCGGAAAGTTTTCCTGGTAATAAACGTGTTGCGCGCGAAACTGCATGCGCAAAAAGTTGTCTTTTTCTTCGTCGCTCCAAGGAACAGCGGCCAGCTCCTCTTCACGCGTACTGGCATAAACCGAGAGCAGGAATTCCAAGTCGTCATCGGTGAACGGACGAAAGCTAATTTGCTCGGTCATGTTCGTCACGGCACGTCCCTAGTTCGTTGGATAGCCTTTACAAGCGACGACCGTAACAGCCGTTCCTGTGTTTGGCAAACGACGTACCGCGCCGAGAAACGTGCTTGCGGTCTGAATCACATGGCAAACGATCGCGCCTGTCCAGCACGTAGAATTGGGACGCTTGGATAACCGATTCAGGAAAACCATTATCCGAGAGCCGGGAAAATGATTAGCCTTAATGTCCTGGTGCGGATCTCCAGATTCAGGGGTAGTACTACTGTTGGAGATCTTGTTAGCGCATAGGTGATAAGCAGGGTTTACGCTCTTCGGACTTTCATCGACTTGCCTTGCAGAATGCCCTGACGTAGTCCACAAGAGGAATCACGCCTCGGGTCGTGGACCTGCGTCTTTTTTGCATTCGTGCTGAATGCCGGAAGTGAGTCGAGAATCGAGCGGATCTTCGACATCGGCATGCTAGTTGCGGTAAAGCCGTACGAATTTCCTTTCATGGACGTTCCGTCGCAAATCCAAAAGGTAACGAGTAATGAGTTTAGCCACTTTGAGTCGTCCCACTCTTTTCTTCAGTTCGGTTTTCGTTGTGTTCGGTTTTCTTGGTGCGGCCAGCGGCGACGAGATAGTGTCGTTAGGAAATACCGCGTCCGGATTCACCAACGGCTCGATGCAAACCGTCCCCGCCGTTGGAGCTGCTCAAGGTGGGCAACCCGCACCATTCAACGGGCCCATTGGCACCGACGGCCTATTCGGAGGAGATTTCACGGCGAGTTGGACTTTCTTGTACGCGCCGACGGACCCGGTGACTGCCGCGCTGATCGAGATTGGAATTTTCGACCATGATTCAGTGGCCGCAGGCAGCCAAGTGGCGGCGTTTTCCGTCGAAGGAACGGATCTGACCGTCCCCATGAATGCTCTGTTTGAAGGCGACCCAGGCGACGACCTCGGCTTCAATATCTATTCTCTTGACATAACGGCTCTGCTACCTGACTTGTCAGTACTGGCGGACGGCAGCACGACCGTGTCGCTAACTCTGCAAGGTCCCCACCGGATAACGCCTTTGTTTCCGCTTCCTGGGCCCAACCCCCCTCAAGACGCTGCCGGCACCAACGGAGCGAATCTGATTTATTCGACTCTGTCGCTAACGACGCAGCCAAACAACCAGCCTCCGACCGATGTAGTTCCCGAACCAACCTCGGTTGCCATCTGGTCGATCCTAGGCTTGCTGGGTTTTGTCGTCGCACTTCGACGCCGGAGACGCTACGCGGTGGTCTAACTCGTAAAGTTCGCCGGTCGGTATTCGAATTCCCGGTGGCGTCATGACGAATTATCCACGAGGATCCAAGTCGTTCATTCGCGCAACAACGCTTTGGCCGTCAAGCGCCCACTAGTAACCATTAAAAAAAGCCCCTCACGGCAATGAGGGGCTTTTTTTGTTGGGGCAAGTTGCCTAGCGAGGATCAGTCGCCGGCGAATGGCATGAGGGCCATGAAGCGGGCCCGTTTGATGGCTTGCGTCACCGCGTGTTGGCTGGCCGCGGAACAACCTGTCTTGCGGCGTCCCACGATTTTTCCGTGCCGATTCACTAGCTTGCGCAGCAACTCGATATCCTTGTAGTCCACGTACAACGGACGCGGTCGTTCGCCGTCCACGAACAGCGGATCTTTCTTGACCGTGCGAGCTTTCGCCTTGGCTCGCTTACGTGATTTTGGGGACTTTTTGGCACCGAATCTTGGCATCGAGGTATCCGTCGAGTGAAACTAGGTAGGTATTGGGGAAGTCAGTTTTTGGTAAGCCCGTATTTTTGCCTATTGAGCCAACCTTTGCAAGGCGAAGCACGCGGAATTTGAAACGCGGATTGGTGGCCGATGGGGCGGGTCGGTACTCAAATCGTGCGGGTTAGATCACATATTCCACATCGAGGCTGTCGGCCGATACGCCGTTGGGACGCCCGCCCAGTGCAATTCCGCCGGCAATGTGCCGGGCGTTGGAAATGCCGACCCGGCGGAGTACCTCGGCGGCCTTGCCGCTGCGATTTCCGCTGCGACAGAGGAAAATGATGTCTCGGTCACCTAGAGGCTCTTGATCACGGAGCAGTCGCTGCAGGAAATTGCTAAACCGTGTCAGCGGGATATTTTGCGGGGGCCGGTCCAACCCGAGCGCCGCCCAATCCTGGGTAAAGCAGTACTCATGCGGTTCGCGCACATCGATAATTAGCGCGTCTTTGTGGTTGGCGAAAAACTCGATCAAGTCGTAAGGCGGGATGTCGACCGAGGCATCGTGACCCTCCAGGGGATGAATTCGCCCGCACACGAGTTCGCAGTTGGATTCGTCATCGATTTCTGCATCGAGACTCGCTTTTTCCTTCTCGAACTGTTCCAGCGACAGGGGCGCGACCGGATCCAAAACGTCGGCCAAGAAACGATTCGCTCGCCGTTCGGCTTCCATCGTGGTCGAGAATCCATTGGTGTAGTCGTGCGTCGGGCAGAGAACCGTGTCGCTGCCCACCATGCGAGGCAGACCACGCAGTGATTCGTACAGTGCCGGGACGGAACTCGTGGTAAAGTCTGATCGGCCGATCCCGCCAATTTGGATCGTGTCGCCCGTGAAAGCGAAACGTACATTTTCTGGTGGAAGTTTTTCGTCCGGCGACATGCGGCCGATGAGGTAAGCTCGTCCGTCGATGGTGTGACCTGGAAGGTCCGATTGGCAAATGACATCGTCGTCGTGCAACCGCACGTATGGTGCCTGGCTGCCATCGCCGATTGTCACGGTTCCCTGTGGCGCATCGGGCCAACCGAGCGGATCGGCGGTGCGCGCGTGTTCGGTCAAGTGCTGATCCAGTTCGTCCAACAAAGCCAGCCGGCAAGAATCATGGTCGACGTGCTGATGCGTGTCCAGGATGGCGAGGACGCGGCACTTTTGGCAGCGAACCAGTTTGGCGATTCGTTCGGCCAGTTCCTCGAAGGGATCGACGATGATGCAGTGACGCGTTTGGGCATCGATGTAGATCCACGAGCACATGGAGTTCTTCTTGAGTTGAATCAGGCCGTCCACCGGTGCGCTTGTCGATTCGTCGTCTTCGGATACGAGCAGGCAAGAACCGTGCAGGGCTTCTCCCGTCTCTTCGATCCGCCGGCAAGCGGCGGCGATTTCGCCTTGCGTCGTCGTAAGGCCGAACGAGATGCGGATGGCCCCTTCGCTGCGCCACTGCGGCAACCCCATGGCGTCCAGCACATACGATCCCTGCAACGCCGACCCGCACGCCGAACCGGAACTGACTCGAATTCCGGCGGCGTCGAACAGATCGAGGATCTCTTTGCTGGTAAATCCTTCGACGGAAAAGTTGATCGTGGTGGGAACCGCCCGTTCGAACGGCGTATTGAAGACGATGGACGGCAGAGCTTGCTTCAGGCTGGCGACCAGTTGATCGCGATAGGACCTAAGAACTTCCGGCGACTGGAAAGTCGAATCCTGCTTGTCTTGGAGACAACGAAAGACCGCGGCCAGCGCCGCGACGCCGGGAAGATTTTCGGTCCCCGACCGCGCTCCGCTCTCTTGGCCTCCGCCGGCCAGCAGCGGCGTCAACGGCGCGCCTTCGCGCACGTAGAGCAGTCCGATGCCTTTGGAAGCGTGAATTTTGTGACCGCTGATGGGGGCATAGTCGATCGTCGTCGAAGACAGGTTCAGTTGCACTTTGCCGACCGCTTGCACGCTGTCGACCATCCATGTGACGCGCTCGTTACACGTTCGCAGAGTTTCTTCGATTTGCGCGAGATCGTGTATGACTCCGGTTTCATTATTAACCGCCATCGTGCAGACCATGTCCGCCGAACTGGCGTGTTTGCGCAGAAATGCCAAATCGAGCATCCCTTCATGATCGACGGGAATCTCCAGCACCTCGTCGTCGATCCCCAGCAGGCGGTTCCAATGCGCAAGAGCTTGGGGAACGGCTTTATGTTCGGTCGCGCAATACAGCAGTTTACGACCGGCGGCAGGCGTGTCGGAACTAGTTCGATCTTCGCGCACTCTGCACAGCGTCGAAAAGATGGCCATTTGGATCGCTTCGGTAGCGCCGCTCGTAAAAATGATCCTGCCGCTGGGTGCGCCCAACACCGATCGAGCAAGACCGCGGGCGGATTCCAAAATATGACGGGCGCGGATTCCCGTGATATGCGAACTGCTGGGATTCCCGAACAACTCCTCCATGGCACCTTGAGCGTCGTGAGCCGCTTGGGGAAGCACGGGCGTCGTGGCGTTGGCGTCGAGATAGATGTCGGTGAATGTTCGCACGATCATAGCAGCCTCCCACAATGACAACGACCAAGAACACGACCCGCGAGCCGTGCGGAAAATGGCATGAGCCGCCGACTGGATTTTACTCTTGTTCCATGGATTGCCAACGCCCCGCGGTCGAGGTTGCGTCGAGAAAGCGATGTTGCGTCTCGAAAGCGATAATGTGTGGGGTTGCTCACAGATGCCCAAGCAGTTGTGGCGATAGAGTATCGTATATGTGCGGTCACCTATCCTTCGAGAAGAGGGCATTTAGATGCGGGTCGTTCTGTTCCACTGCATTTTGCTCGGATTCGTCCTTGGCTCGTCGTCGCTTTGGGCGCAGAGCTTTGTTTATCAAAAGAAGGTGAAGGTGCAGTCCGATACGCGAATTGATTGGTGGTCGGCCGCTTCCGGGGTCAGCTTGCCGGAATTGCCTGAAAACCTGCGTACCGGTTACGCTGCCACGCGGCAGAAATACGATCTCTATGGGCCGACGCGCATCGCCGACCCGGGGCGTGGCTATCCTTTGATCCTCTTTATTCCGTTTCGTGATACGCCCTTCGGCTGGGATCATTGCGGCCCAACCTGTACCGGCAACGGTGTGATCTATGCCGAGCCATACGATGTCGGCAACCGCACGCTTGGCCACGAGCGCATCCATATCGTGCTCGACGTGCTGGACGATGTGCGGAAACGGTTTCCGATCGATCCCGATCGCACCTACCTGGTTGGGTATTCGGGTGGCGGGGCGATTGCCGATCATATCGCGCGTCGCTTGCCGGAGTACTTTGGCGGCGTATTGGTCAGCAGTCATCCGACTCCCATTCCTCGGCTGCCGTGGCAATTGATTCGCATGAGGGAGCGCCTGAGCTATGCTCTGCATGCTGGTGGGCGTGAACCGTGGAGGTATGGGATTGAAGGTGTTGACGGACCTCTTTTGCAATTTGTCGGCGTCCGCACTTTTTTGAAAATCCACCCAGAACTCGGGCATCGCATGGTTCCGCCGGCGGCGGTCGAAGAGACCTATCATTGGTTCGAGGGTGGACTGGCGGACCGTCGCGCGGCCGCGTCGCGATATCCGGCATCGCGCATTCAGGGCGTCGTTTCACGAGAAGATTGGAGCGCCGCGTTGTTGGCCGAGGCCAAGCAACGGCTGGAGGATCCCAAACAACTGGTCGCCGGGCTTGAACAACTCAAGAGTATCACCGTTCGTTGGCCGGATCTGCAGGAGGCGAAGGAAGCGAAAAAAATCTTCGACGACTATCAATCACGCGATCCTCGGCCTTGGGTTGCTGAAGCGAAGCGGGCACGACTTCGGGTCACCGAGGAATTGGCCACGCGTTACGAGGCGCTCGCGCGCGGCAGGATCGGCAGTTCGAAAGCCCGCCGCACTACTTTTGCAAACGGAGCGATCATCAACTGGACCATCATTATCAACGAAAGTGAAAATGAGGAACTGGTTCAGCGCGCGGAGGAAAGTGTCGCGTTGCTTACCAAGATTGCTGGGCGAACACCAACCGCAAGCAGCAGGTCCGCCGCGGACGCGCCGCTCATTCCCGTTCCCACCAAGGTGACGTTGCGGGGCCAGTTTCAGCTTCACCAAGTGATTGACATCGTAGGGCCAAAACTGAAGGAACACGGTATCACGATCGAACAGGATACGGTGGCAATCCGAAGGGCGCGGATCAAACGCAGCAAGCGGGTGCCGATTACCGTGGAAGACGTTTCCATCGAAGAACTGTTGGCGACGCTGTTGCCGCGTTTGGGGTTGCGTTACGAATACCAAGACAAAACGATAACCATCAAGCCCGCGCTGGAAGGCCAGCGTTGATTGCCATCGTGGCACGGTTTTGTCTACTGCGTCATTATCCACGGCTGAAAATAGAGCGAGCGTTCGGGTACAATCATGCGCGTTCGTCGTGGCTTTGCCGTTCGCACGCCACCAAGGAATGCGGATTCAGCGATTGAGTCCGAATCGTATGTCACCGAGTTTTTCCGAGCGGGACTTAGATTGATGAAAATTCAACAGATCGATGCATTGCTGCTTGAACTCCCTTTGGAACGACCAATCGCCGCCGCGATCACGACGGGCCGTCAGGTAGGTGCCCTGCAGACCATCTTCGTTCCCGTCGTGCGAATCCAAACTGACGACGGACTGTGTGGAGAAGGATTTGCATGGGCGATTGGAGCGGGCAGCCGCGCCATGCTGACCGCTATTCAAGAGGATCTGATTCCGCGGCTCATCGGCGAAGATCCGCTGGATCACGAACGGCTATGGGAAGGCTTGTATTGGAAATTGCAATCCGTCGGACGCCATGGGCTGATGACCCAGGCGATGTCGGCTGTCGATCTGGCACTGTGGGATTTGAAAGGGAAGGCCACGGGCCTGCCGCTGTATAAGCTGCTCGGCGGCATGAGGACCAGTACTCCGGTCTACGGTTCCGATGGCGGCTGGCTCAACATGTCGGTGTCCGAGATTTTGGCGGCGGCCGAGATTTACTTGGGTCAACAAATGCGGGGGATCAAACTCAAGGTCGGTCATGACGACCCGCGGATCGATCTGGCTCGCGTGAGCGAGATCCGCAAATCGCTGGGAGACGATGTGTGGATCGCTGTCGACGCCAATCAAAAGTGGGACTATCCCACGGCGCTCAACATGGGGCGGCACTTTGAACAGCTCGGCTGCGCGTGGTATGAAGAGCCGATGATATGCGAAGACGTGCGCGGCCATGCGCGACTTGCCCAGCGGCTTGATATTCCCATTGCCCTAGGAGAAACGCTCGGATCGCGTTACGAGTTGGATGCCTTTATTCGAGCCGACGCCGTCGACATTGTGCAACCGGACATCACTCGGGTCGGCGGCATCACGGAATTCCTAAAGATCATTGCCCTGTGCAACACGGCCCGCAAGCCGGTCGAGCCCCACTTGATGATGGAGGCTTCCATTCACTTGGCATGTGGCGTTCCAGGCGTGACGGGATTGGAGTTCATGCCGTGGCTGAGCCCCGCATTCGATAACCCACCCGCGATAGTCGATGGAGAAATGCAAGTATCCCAAGAGCCAGGGCTTGGCTTGACGATTTCAGAAACAGCCATCAAGCAGTATCGAATCGCGTAGTGATTGTCGCTGATCGCTCCGCGATCATGGCGGATTCGTTCTGTTCGCGGAGCGAACAACGACTCTTACCAGCCGCCCCCGCGAGTGTGTTACGATAATGTACCGGCCCGCTCACTGACCCCACCCTTCAAGGCATCATCTGTCACCAAGGTACGAAGCAATGCATCGAGCAACAATTCTCGCGATCCTACTGCTGTCCACCTCATCACTTTGGGCCGACAACTGGCCCGCCTGGCGCGGAGCGGACGGAACGGGGATTTCGTCCGAGCGGAACATTCCAACTCAATGGAACGCGGGCGACAAGGACAAGCAACAAAACATTCGCTGGCAAATTTCGTTGCCCGAACCATGTAATTCAACTCCCATCGTGTGGGGAGACCGCATCTTTCTGACGCAAGGGCTAGACGGCGGTCGGCGGCGTGCACTGCTGGCTCTGAATCGCAAGAACGGGAAAACGCTTTGGCAACGAGAATTGCCCTGCGAGACGAAAGAAACGTCGCATCGCCAAAATCCACCGTGCAGCAGTTCACCGGTCACCGATGGCAAATTGGTTTACGCCTACTTCGCCTCGGCGGGCGTCGCCGCGTTTGACTTCGATGGAAAACCAGTTTGGAAACGAGATCTCGGCCCCGTGTTGTCACGCTGGGGCAACGGCGGCAGCCCCGTGTTGTACAACGACGTGCTGATTCTGTTTCACGGTCCGGGCACGCCGTCGATCCTGTACGCTTTCGACAAACGCACTGGAGAAACCGTTTGGCAGTCGCAGGAAGTGGACATCAACAGCCCCGTCTTTGGGTCGTGGAGTACGCCGTTGGTGTTGCGTTCCGCCGATCGGGACGAAATCATCCTGCCGTTGCCGGGAGCGAAGATAGGCAGCCCCGGTTGGTTCAAAGCTTACCAACCGACGGATGGCAAGGTCCTGTGGCAATGCAACGGTTTGGGTAACGAAGTGTATGCGATGCCGATCGTGGGCCAAGAAGGCAACATCGTGGTGGGCATTTCGGGACACAACGCGGCTACCCTGGCGGTCCGTCCCGGCGGCTCGGGGAACGTCACCGAAACACACCGGCTGTGGCAAACTCAGAAAAAGACTCCAGAAAGAATCGGCAGCGGCATCATCCATGAGGGCCATCTGTATATTGCCGATGCCACGGGAATCATGGAATGCCTGAAGGCGGAATCGGGGCAACTGGTATGGAAGAAACGGTTGGGCGGAAACCTTTGGGGTTCGATCTTGCTGGCAGGTGGCAATCTTTATGTGAGCAGCCTGGAGGGAGACACGTACGTCGTTCGCGCCCGGTCAGAATTCGAATTGGTCGCCAAGAACAGCGTTGGCGAGGATACGTATGCCGCGCTCGCGCCCAGCGACGGCGAACTGTTCTTGCGAACGCACAAACACCTGTATTGCATTTCGGAGAAGTAAGCTTGCGTTGCCGTCCGTCGTCTGCGGTCCGTCTGTCGCGAATACGCGTCGATCGCGGTTGTCACGTCAAGGCCCGCAATCACCAGCGATTCGTGTGAGTGGTTTCCAACGGCTATACTGAAATCACCCCTCTATTCACAGAACTTTTCGTTGCACGCCGGTATCGCGATGGACCCCTCACACTACCTTCCTCCCAACGGACTCGACACGACCTCAACGCGATTGTTGCGCCGAGTCGCTGAGAATGATAGCGAGGCCTGGCAGCAAGTGGTGTCGCTATACGGGCCGGTGGTTCGGTATTGGATTCGTGGAGCCGGTCTCTCGGGCAGTGATTTGGCGGATGTGTTTCAAGAGGTCTTTCTAGCGTTGTCTCGAAACATCGCGAGCTTCGAGCGGCAGCAAGGAACGGCAAAATTCCGAGCGTGGTTAAAAACGGTCACGATCAGCAAAGTGATGGATCACTTTCGGCGAGCGGGGCGGCAGCCGGTCGCCTTCGGCGGATCAACCGCCGTGCTGCGACTCGGCGCAATCGCCGACGGATTAGGAAATGCGTCGGAGGACGAGGACGGCGATGGCGCGCTCGCTCACTCGGAGGACACCTTCCTGGCCCAGCGCACGCTGCAAGTCATCAAGGCCGAATTTCGCGAAAAGACGTGGAATGCCTTTTGGCGAACCGCAATCGATGGTCGCACCTCGCAAGAAGTGGCCGAGGAGCTAGAAATGACCGCCCTCGCCGTTCGCAAAGCCAAGTCTCGCGTCATGCAGCGACTCAAGGAAGCCTTAGCGGGACCGCGGCAAGACTAGCAGGCGTTGACTGTAAGTCTGGACGATGGCGACCCGAGCCCGTCGATGAGATTGGCCAGATCTTCTTTCACTTTGGCGAGCGCAACTGCCCAGAGACCGTCGCGCAAGCTCTTGTTCATTCTGCAAGCCGCTTAACAGCAAACACTTACGCTCACACACGCGATGGAATGTCACACCCCGGCGTTTTTCTTTCGTCCGAGAGGAAGAGGAAGCAACAACGCCGGAGATGAGACATGTTCACCCTGTTCAACCGCCAGAAGTTTCGTTGTCGCACAACAACTCGCCGTGACAGCCAACGTCGCCTAGCCATTGAACCGCTAGAGGCGCGCGCGATGATGGCTGGCGATTTGATACCCGTTGTAGAAAACGGCGTGCCCGTGGAAGTACTCCACGATCGCGTGGATTCGCTGCTGATTGAGCAAACAGCGATCAACGGGGAATTTGATCATGTTGTTACTGGAGATTTCAATGGCGATGGTCGCGACGATTTGATGTTCCACGCTCGGCATTCTGGAAACAATCGTTGGTTCTTTGCTCGTCCCGACGCCTCCTTCGATTACCTCGGCACGCAAATCGAACTCACCGCCGTCAATGGAGAATTCGATCATGTTGCGACGGGAGACTTCAATGGCGATGGCTTTGATGACGTCGTGTTTCATGCCAAGCATTCCGGGAACAACCGGTTCTTCTACAGTCGGGGCGATGGATCGTTCGACTATATGGGAACGCTCATTGCTACGACTGCCGTCAATGGTGAGTTCGATAATTTAGTGGTGGGCGACTTTGATGGAAACGGAGTGGATGACCTCCTTTTTCATGCAATTGCTTCAGGAAACAACCGCTGGTTTTTCAGCAGGGGTGATGGAACCTTCGACTTTCAACACAACCCGATTGATTATCGCGGTGTGAACGGCGAATTCGACAACGTCGTCGCTGGCGACTTCAACGGCGATGGTCGCGACGATGTTCTCTTCCATGCGTCCGTCTCGGGAAACAATCGCTGGTCGTACCGTCGCCCTGATGGCACCCTTGAGAGCCTCGTAATCAATCCGCTTGCTCCAACCGCGGCAAACACGGTCTTTGAGAACGTTGTCGCGACAGACGTTAACCGCGACGGACGGGATGACGTCGTCTTCCATGACTACGAATCCGGATACAACCGATGGTTTCACAGTCAGGGAAACCACCAGTTTTTGAAGCTGTACGACAACCCCATTCAATTGGCGGCCGTCAACACGGTGTTCAATCATCTGGTTGCAGGCGACTTTAACGGCGATGGCGCTGGTGATCTTCTGTTCCACGCCCACCCGTCCGGCTACAACCGATTCGCCTACAGCCACACTTCGCACCTGCCGGACTTGGACGGAATCAGCATTGATTGGGATCCGAACCACAACCGGCTATTGATCAACGGATCCGAGGAGCGTGATTCCATTACGGTTTCGGTTGAAGGTGGTGTGGTCAACGTGAACGGGGCGATCAACGTGGGGTCCGCCGAGAGAACGGAAAGCATCGACATCAACGGCCATGATGGGAATGACACATTGCGCAACATCTCGGATGTACGCGCGATCTTGCGGGGCGAAGATGGCGATGACACACTCGTAGGCGGCGCCGGGGACGAGTTTTTTGGCGGCACGGGGGTCGATCGTTTTTTCGTGGACGGAGCCGAAGAGGTCATCATTTCGCCAAATATTACTCCCGGCGACCCGTCCAACGTAGGGGTGAACGTCGTTCGAATAGTGGCTGCCGACGGGAGCCTTTGCTCAGGAACCATGATCACACCGCAGCACGTGTTAACTGCGGCACACTGTGTTGATACTCGCATGGCGGGAGGCGCGTTGCGCTCGGATCAAATTCCTGACCACGGGCATCAAGGATACACAATTCGGATCGGGGCGGATGCTGTCGATTTTGATTTGGACGTCAAGTCCGACCGAGTGGACATCCATCCAGATTACGTATTTGAAGGAAAAGCCGTAAACGGTGAGATTGTGGCCGACAAACTTGCTCACGATGTCGCCGTCGTGACACTGGCGAAACCAGTAACCCAATTCGCGGGCGGGCTCCCTTCGGCGGAAAACTACGTCGGCCAGAATCTCTACGCGGGGCCTCTCAATTCTACGGACGAAGCCATCATCATGGGGTATGCAAGTTCCAACGTGCGCCGCGCTGGCGAGATTGAAATCGATGTAGTGGCACCTTCAAAGATCGCATGGCAACAAGATAATCCCGGCGAAGCCAAAATCGAAGGCGGCGATTCAGGCGGTCCCATGTTCATTCCCGTCAGGGGCGGCGATTACAAGCTGGCCGGAATTCATAGCACCCACAATGGGACGACCTCTACCGACATGCGCGTCGCCTTCTATCGAAACTGGATTGTCACTGCAGTAGGCTTTTCCGGCGACTCGACAGGTCCACGCGCGAGGTTGCTTGATGGTGCCCGAATTGCTCCGGGAGTAGCACGCGTACAAGTTGAGTACTCAGACGCGAGTGGAGTCAAGCAAGCAGGGCTGTTCGTCGTGACCAAGAACAGCCTTACGATCCGCCGACGCGCAATGCTAGTTGACCTTGACAACACCGACGACACTCGAGTCATTGCCACCTACGAATTTCCGCTGAGTTCGCTTGGCACCTACGAGCTGAACTTCGAAGCGATAGACAACGCAGGCAATCAAAGCAGCGGGACTCTGCACCGCTTTGAGTGGTCTACGATTACGCTGGGCGCGGACAGAACTCACCTGGATGGAAATCGTCACGCCCGTGTTGCCAAAGGTGACGCCGAATTGAATACCGACGACAATACCGGCGTCTTCGTTCGGTACTCGCTTCGAATTGAAAATGGCAAGCGGATCATGTTGAACCTGAGGATGGACGCCTATGAACTACACAGCGATCGTCGATTCCAAGACACTCACATCGTCACGGAACGAAGTGACATTGAGGTATTTCGACTTCAAGACGGCGATCCACGATATATCAAATCGCTGAACCACGGCGGTTGGGCAGCTTATCACATTCTCCGGGGCAAGCTGCACCACTGGATTCCCTTTAATGGTGGACGAGTCGGACGTCTATGGGATCTACAAGTACACGTCGACGCCAAAGGAGGCAACGATCTGCCTCAACAGCAACTCCGCGCCAACTTTGATTTTAATCTAGGGGACGTAGAATTCGGTCAAAGGTCAGCAGTGACAGCGAATGGGGCCGATGAGTCGGTCGCGAACGACGAGGACGCTTTAGACGGCGATTCTTCGGGCGGCGATGGAACCTTGGAAACCAGTTCGATCACTTCCCTTCATTCTTCGCATGTCGATTTGGAAAACAAATCGGCCGACGGAGCCGTCACAATTCATGGGACATTCTTCGATTTGGACCAGACCAACGCACATCAAGTGAAAGTCGATTGGGGCGATGGCTCACCCGCGGAAAACATAGAAGTCGATCAATTGGCTGACACCTTTGCAGCCAGCCACATCTACAAAGGCGGCGGCATCTATCAGGTCAAGGTGGCGCTCGAAGACGACAGCCGCAAGATTGCGACCGCAACGACCAAGTCGGTGGTCGACGATGCGATCGCGGATGATGACGATCAGCTCGACCCCAGCCAATCGGATTCCATTGGGGTTCGCCGGGCGAATTTTGTCTTTCAAGATACGACCGGCGATGGCGGCTGGAACGTTGGCGATTCCATCTTCCGCTTTGGCATCCCCGGCGACACGCCGATCACGGGCGACTGGGACGGTGATGGTTTCGACGAAATCGGCGTCCATCGTGGAAATTATTTCTTCCTGGATCTCAGCGGAGATGGAGCCTGGAGTGCCGGCGACGTGGCTTATCGCTTCGGCAATGTCGGCGATACACCCATCATCGGCGATTGGGACGGCGACGGCGCGGACAACATTGGCGTTCATCGCAAGAACTTTTTCTTCTTGGACGCCACCGGTGATGGAGCCTGGAACCGCGGCGACTTGATCCAGCGATTTGGGATCGTTGGTGATACACCGATCACGGGCGACTGGGACGGTGATGGAACCGACAATATCGGAATTCATCGTGGCAACTTCTTCTTCTTGGATGCGAGTGCTAATGGAGCCTGGAGCGCCGGCGACGTCGTCTACAGATTTGGAAATCCCGGCGATATGCCGCTGATTGGCGATTGGGACGGCGATGGAAAAGACAATATCGGCCTCCAGCGTGGCCGCACGTTCTTTCTCGACAACGACGGAGATGGACGTTGGAGCAAGAATGATCGCAGCTACGCGTTTGGCACGGACACCGATACTGGTATTGCCGGCCGCTGGAGGGAAGCTCAACCTATAATGGCGGCCGCTGGTGAAGCCAATGATCCCGACATCAGTGCGAAGACTCTGGCATCGGAACAGTTAGCTCCGATCGTCAGTGCGGCCGTAGACATTTTGGCCGCGGAAGGACTCAGCGATGCCCAAGTCAAGGCACTTGAGAAAATTCATATACGAATCGCCGATCTCGACGGTGCCTTATTAGGTCATGCCTTGGGCAATTCAATCACGATCGACGGCAACGCTGCGGGACATGGCTGGTTTGTCGATGTCACACCCGAAGCCAACGAAGATTTTGAGTTGGCGACAAATGGCAACTTAGTCGCGATGGGCGAGAGCGCTGCCTATGGACATGTCGATCTGCTCAGCGTCCTGCTCCATGAAATGGGGCACATTCTGGATCTGGACGACGATTACTCGCATGCCAGTTCGAACAAGGTCATGAACGGCTGGCTCGAAGAAGGTATTCGCCGCTTGCCGACAGAAGGCGAAATCGCTCCTCCAACGATATTGCAAACAATGGAGAGTTACTCGATCGTCTGATCCTGAGAGAGAGCCTTCGTCCCGGATATGGCGAGGGCTTGGAATCCGCCGTAAACGATATGAGGCGAGTGCCTTACGGTGACTGGATCACATCAGGTTTCGGGAGCGACGACATGGATGACTCACGGATGCAAGCTCGCACGGTTGTGACGGCAATGGTGGCGAGAGATTTCGAGCCAGTTCGCATTGAACGGCAGTTGCTAGCTCGGGCGTTCGACTTGGTCTGCGAGGTTGACACGCAGACACACGGTCCAACTCAGGAAGTAGCCGAACCATCAACGACCGATCAGGCGGCGGAGCAACCCGCTTCCATCGATATCGAAAGGAGACGCGCCGCATGACTACGGCCTCAGACGATGCGTCCCCTTCGTCAACGATCCGAGCTGCGATCTACGCTCGTGTTTCGTCTGACCAACAGGCTCAAGAGCAAACGATCGAGAGCCAGCTTGCCGCGCTGCATGAGCGAATTGCCAGCGATGGTCACGCGCTCGATGACGGGTTGTGCTTCATTGACGATGGTGTGACAGGCGCGACGCTGATGTGTCCCGCGCTTGAGAAGTTGCGTGATACGGCGTATGTCGGTGGGTTTCAAAAACTTTATGTTCATTCGCCGGATCGACTCGCCAGACGTTATGCGTATC
>JAJDEH010000475.1 GCA_029259935.1 Planctomycetota bacterium | reverse complement strand
CCACGCGGGACGCGTGGATTGAAACTGCATAGGGGTTGGGCCGGGGGATAACAGTCCCCACGTCGCGTCCCACGCGGGACGCGTGGATTGAAACTCCAACGGTTGCATGATTGACTCGTAGTTTGGCGGTCGCGTCCCACGCGGGACGCGTGGATTGAAACACGCTACAAGGGTCTAAACTCACCGTACAACCCAAGTCGCGTCCCACACGGGACGCGTGGATTGAAACGAGTTCGCCAGCCACTTGTTGCTCAATGTCTCGCGTCGCGTCCCACGCGGGACGCGTGGAGGCTTTGTCATCCAACCTTGCAAGCGGCGATAAATCGAGAAATCGAGCTTGATGTTTGACATAAGTACCAGTACGCAAGTATCTTACGGATTGGCCTCTCTTCCATGGATAGACAGGATTTTGGACTAGTGAAACGATTACTCTCTCAGACCGTCGTGATTCTGTTCTGCTTGTTCGCGGGCTCGGTGTTGGCCGGCGAAGATTCCAAGCCGCCGGAGACGCATCGCCAGCGCGTTTTGCGTGACCGACCGGTGGCTTATTGGTGTTTCGACGAGGACCAAGGCAATGTGGCGGTCAGTCAGATCGAGCAAGAGAAAAAGTTTGCTGGGACGCTGGAAGGAGCGGCGAAGCTTGGCCAGCCTGGTCCGCGAGGGAAAGTTTACCCCGATTTTAACGACCAAAATCGGGCTCTCACGTTGGGCAGCGGCAAGTCCCTGATACGAATTGGCGATCCGGGAGACGACGGCTTTTTGGACTTTGCCGATGGCGACTCGATCACCATGGAAGCCTGGGTTAAGCCTCAGTCGCTGGCCGATGGACAGCAGGTTTATATCGTCGGCAAGGGGCGGACGAATAACGACGGCTTTCCGCGCGAGAACCAAAACTATGCCTTGCGATTGCGCGGCATCGGTGGGGCGGCGCACGTCAGCTTTTTGTTCCGCACCGCAACCAAGCAGCAGTATCATCGCTGGAATTCCGATCTGGGATTCTTGGTCGATGGGATGTGGCATCACGTGGCGGTCGTTTATACGTTTGGAAAACCGGATGAAATTCGCGCCTATGTCGATGGCCAAGAATCGGTAGGCTCGTGGGACATGGGGGGGCCAACGACCGAGCCGCCCGTGGTCGACAACGACGAGGTGTGGATTGGGTCGTCGCTGGGTGGCAGTCCCGGTTGCACGTTTCACGGGCAGATCGATGAGGTCGCGATCTATCGCGAGCGATTGGCCGCCGATCGGCTGATCGAGCGTTATCACGTCGTCAAACCCGATCCGCGGGAAGCCGAGTTCGCTGCGGCGGAGGATTTGCGGGCTGGCGTGATCGTCGCCGAGATACACGAAGGACTGCCGAGTGGCATGGGCTGGCCGCTTCCGTTGCGCGACCCCGTGCTGCGTTACACCCCGCCCGTGCTGGCATTCGTGGGCGTGCCGAAAAAGTACACGGCGACCGGAGTGATCGCCGATCGCGGTGCGTCGCTGTTGTTGCGAGCCCGGATGCGAATGAACGTATCGGACGATCAGGCGGGCGAGTACGAATTGCTGTTACGCGGTAGGAACGCGGCCCGGCTGATGATCGACGGAAAATTGACGGCGCAAACGGCCGCGACAAGCCGCAATTCGAGCGGGCATGAAGCGGTTCCCGAACTGGCCGACGCGGACCGGCAGGACCTGCGCCTGTTGCCACCGGGATGTCAGGAGCAACTGGTGAAGGTCAATCTGACCGAGGGCGAGCATATCATTCGGCTCGACGCCGCCGTGGGCGGAAAGGGTTTGCGGCTTGAACTTCAAGAGTTGTGCGTGGCGATTGCCAAGCCGGGCGGAATGTTCACGTTGCTGACCCCGGCCGATGGGTCGCCCGTATCGCTGACCGATGACGATTGGGAACTTCACCGAGCGCGGCTGCTCGATCAAATCGCAACAATCGACCGCCAGAGCCGCCAGGAAGCGGCCCGCGATTGGCAGCACTATTGGCAACAACGCCACGAGTTCGCACGCGAGGTTGTCAGTCGGAAGTCGCCGCTTGAAATTCCGTCCGCGAAAACCGGCGGCAACGCAATTGATCAGTTCATCGGCGCGACCTTGGCCGCCAAGGGAATCGAGCAGGCACCGTTGACGGATGATTTTGCATTCTTGCGCCGCGTCACTTTGGACACGGTCGGAGTCGTGCCTTCGCGTGATGAAATCGCACAGTTCCTGGATGACGTTCCCGCGGAGCGGCGTTCGAAGGCCATCGATCGTTTGCTGGATGATCCGCGGTGGGCCGATCATTGGGTTGGCTACTGGCAAGACGTGCTGGCCGAGAATCCGGGGATCCTCAAGCCCAAGCTCAATAACACCGGACCTTTTCGTTGGTGGATTTACGAGTCGTTTTTAGACAACAAACCGCTGGACCGCTTTGCCACCGAACTGGTGATGATGGAAGGCAGCCGCTACTACGGCGGGCCGGCTGGTTTCGCGATGGCCACGCAAAACGATGTGCCGATGGCCTCCAAGGCCCATGTGCTTTCCAAAGCGTTCCTGGCCATGGACATGACCTGCGCCCGCTGTCACGACGCACCTTATCACCCTTTCAAGCAGCGCGAGTTGTTTAGCTTGGCGGCCCTGCTTGAACGAAAGCCGCTGACGCTGCCCAAAACGAGCAGCGTTCCGATTCGCGAAGGCGCGCGAAAGCCGCTCGTGGAAATAACGCTGAAGCCGGGCGAAACGATTGAGCCCGCTTGGCCGTTTGCCGGTGCGACGAAAGGTGATCAACCGGAACCGCTGCCAAGGTACAAGAGTGACCCGCGCGAGCAATTCGCGTTGGCTCTCACCTCGCCGCACAACGACCGGTTTGCCAAAGTGCTGGTCAACCGGTTGTGGCGAAGATACCTCGGGCAGGGGTTGATCGAACCGGTTGACGATTGGGAGTCGTCCGACGGCAATCACCCTCACGCCAACTTGCTCGAATATCTAGGCCGGCAATTCGCGGCGGGCGGCTACGATCTGAAACAGCTTGCCAAGCTAATTTTCAACTCGCACGCCTACCAGCGGCAAATCATCGCGAGTACCGAGCAGCCGGAGTTGTTCGCTTCGCCGGCGCGACGGCGGATGACCGCGGAACAACTCGTCGATTCGCTGTTCTTTGTCGCGGGCAAACCAATGCGTTCCGAATCGCTGACCCTGGATCCAGACGGCCGCCGGCCGGTCGATACGTTTTTGAATCTTGGCCAGCCGACACGCGCTTGGCATTTTACTTCTTTGTCGAACGAGCGAGATCGTCCGGCTTTGGCGCTCCCCGCGGCGCAGAGTGTGATTGATTTGTTGGTCGCCTTTGGCTGGCGCGACTCGCGGCCCAATCCATTGACCGCGCGCGACGAGACGCCCACCGTGCTGCAGCCCTTGGCGCTGGCCAACGGAATCGTGGGGACGCGGGCGGTCCGTTTGTCGGACGATCATGCCATCACGCAGCTCTGCCTGACCGCGAAATCCCCGGAAGCCTTGGTGGACGATTTGTTCTTGCAGATCTTGTCGCGACCGGCAGTGAAAAGCGAGCAGGACACGTTTGTCAGCCTGGTCAGCAACGGGTTTTCAAAACGCGAGGTGAAGGTCAAGCAGCAGTCGAAAAAGAGAAGGCGGCGCGACGCGGTCTCTTGGTCGAATCACCTGAGCGCCGAGGCGACCAAGATTAAATTGGAGCGCGAACGAGAAGTCCGCGCCGGCGATCCGCCAACTGCCAGGCTCGATCCCGAGTGGCGCGAGCGAATGGAAGATGCCGTGTGGGCCTTGATCAACTCACCTGAATTTGTATTTATTCCTTAGTCCAAAGTCGTGGTTCGCTCCACGAACCTAACGTCTGATTGCGGAGCGATCGACGACCATGACGTGAGCCGAACGTTCTGATCGCGGAGCGATCAGCGACAATGAAAAGATCATGAATTCACAAACAAATCGACGCCAGTTTTTAAAGACTACCGGCAGGGCGGCGGCGGTCGTTGCGGCAACGAGTCCGTTTTCGTCGCTGGTCCTCGCGGACGAATCGGCGAAACCGAAACCGCTCAAGGCCACTGCCGACAGTTGTATCTTTATTTGGCTGGGCGGCGGCGCTTGTCACGTCGACACATGGGACCCCAAAGTCAAAGGCGATCCCAAGGCGTCCAAGGCGGGTTCTTATTACAACGCCATACCGACTGCCTTGGATGGGGTTCAAGTTTGCGAACATCTGCCGCAAATGGCGAATCTGCTTGATCGCGCGGTTGTGGTCCGCAGTTGCCATCATGAGGTGATCGATGAGCACGCGGCGGCCGTCAATCGACTACACGTGGGTCGGCCACCCACCGGCACGACAATTTATCCTTCGATCGGCGCGGTGATGTCGCACGAACTGGGTGCGCGCGGCGAAGGCGTGCCGGCCTACGTCGTGATGGGTTACCCCAGCGCCAGCCGAGGACCCGGTTTTCTAGGTGCCGAACACGGCTATCTTTATTTGACCGAAACCGAACTGGGGCCTGCCGGGTTAAAGCGTCCCGCTGATGTGACACCGCAGCGCCAATTGCGGCGCGACAAGTTGTTGGCGGAACTTCGCGGCCAATATTTGAAACGCAATTCGGGTCAGAGCCCGATTGAAGATTACGCCAAGACTTCGATCGAGGGTTTTAAGCTTGCCGGCCCCAAGTTCATGGGCGTTTTCGATCTGAAAAGCGAATCCGATGCGCTGCGCGAATCCTACGGTGACGAATTCGGACAACGGTGCTTGTTGGCGCGCCGGTTGGTGGAAGATGGAGTTCGCTTTGTCGAAGTCTCGTTCAATCTGAATTTCATTAACGGGACTGGATGGGACACGCACAACCAAGGTCAACTGAACCAACATGTACTCATCAAGCAACTAGATCAGGCACTTGCCGCGTTGACCGAAGACCTAGAGCGGCGCAAGAGGTTGGATCGCACCCTGATCGTGGTGGCGACCGAGTTTGGTCGTCCGCCCGAATTCGATGGTGGCGGCGGTCGCGGACATTACTCGAAGGCGTTCAGCATGGCGTTGGTGGGTGGCGGCTTGCGGACCGGCCAAGTCGTCGGGCACACGGATGAATTGGGTAAAACAATTCTCGACGCTCCCGTGTCCATCGCGGATTTTCATGCCACGATCCACACGGCGATGGGGATCAATCCGCATCGCGAGTTGTACGATGGCGATCGGCCAGTACCGATCACCGATGGCGGGACGGCCATCGCGTCTTGTTTTGGATGATCTTCGCCGAGTGAACAGGGGTAAGGAGAGGTTCTTCGTTTTCCCTTCACCCTTCATCATTCCGTGTTCGATGTTCGGTGTTCGATTCTCTTGTTCGGCTGTCTGCTTGAGCCGCGCGAAAAGACCCCCTCTAACTCCCCCTTGGCAAGGGGGAGAACTGTTTGTCCCCCTTTACCAAGGGGGACGCCAGGGGGTTCTTCCTTTTCTTCTTCCTTCACCCTTCATCATTCCGTGTCCAGCGGCTGGCGGGATGTTTTAGTTGTCGAATGGTGCCCGCCGCCCTACAATAGATTGTAATTGAATACCTACCCTACGCTCGGGAGGCTGCAATCTTGCGGGCGGTTCCCTGTTGGTATAGCTCGAGCGTATCTTGCTGCGGCAAGCCTATCCCCTTCTCTTAGGAGGAATCGCGATGAGACGTTGTTCCCGGCACTTATTCACTTTCTTGATCGTCGCCCTGCTTTCACTGGCTTTGATGCGAACTCCTGGTTTCGCTCAGGAACCAGAGCCGAAGAAAGCTGCCGCCGCCACCGATCAAGCGTCGAAAACGGAAGAAGCCAAGGGCGAGTTAAAGCCGCTGGAACGGGACGACGAGTACTACGAGTTGCTGACCTTGTTCGCCGATACGCTCGATCAAATCGACCGTAATTATGTGAAAGATATTAGTCGCCGCGAATTGATGGAAGCCGCCATTAAGGGAATGGTAAAAGAACTCGATCAATACTCGAATTACATTTCGCCGAAAGACATCGAGCGATTCAAGGGGGTCGTCGAAAGTGAGTTCGGCGGCGTGGGGATTCAGGTCTCCATCGAAAACGAACAACTCAAGGTGATCAGCCCGATCGTCGGTTCACCCGCTTATCGCGCGGGCATGGTCGCCGGCGACCTCATTATCAAAATCGAAAACACACCCACCAAGGGGATTACCCTGGATGATGCGGTGCGGCTCATGAAGGGAAAGATCGGCACCGAAGTCACGGTGACGGTCGTGCATCCCGACGATCCTATGCCGAAAGAGATCAAACTGAAACGAGACAAAATCCGCGTACTCACCGTGCTGGGCGATCGGCGCAAGGATGACGACTCATGGAACTTTATCTTTGACGAAAAAAAGAAAACAGGCTTCATTCGCGTCACGTCGTTTTCGCGGCATACGGTCAACGAGCTTCGCGAAGCTCTGAAGGAGCTTGAGTCGCAAGACGTTCGCGGCTTGATCTTGGATCTGCGATTTAATCCGGGCGGTTTGCTTTCCGCGGCGATCGACGTTTGTGATATGTTCATACCGGAAGGGCGCATCGTCAGCACGGAAGGCCGCAACGCGCCCAAACGTGTTTGGGACGCGCACAAGAAGGGCACTTTTTCCCAATTTCCCATCGTCGTGCTGGTCAATCGCTCCAGTGCCAGTGCTAGTGAAATTGTGTCGGCCTGTTTGCAGGATCACGAACGGGCCGTCATCGTCGGTACGCGTACTTGGGGAAAAGGGAGCGTGCAGAATATCATCGATTTGGAAAGTGGCCGCAGCGCCTTGAAGTTGACGACGGCCGGGTACATGCGGCCAAGCGGTAAAAACATTCATCGCTTCGATGGGGCGACCGAGAAGGATGAGTGGGGCGTTACGCCTAACGAAGGATTCGTGGTGAAATTGACCGATCGCGAAGTTACCGCGTTGTTGCGCGATCGACGGGATCGCGACATCGTTGACAAGATGGATCCCAAGACGGATCCGGAGGCGGAATCCGCCAAACCGTTCACCGACCGCCAACTTAAGGCGGCGGTCGAGCAGCTGGATAAGATGATTCATGCCATGAGTGATAATGCAAAGGACGATTCGGTCGCGGAAAAAGCCAAGGACGCCCCTGCCAAGCAAGATTAAGTCGCAGCCGCGAGCGGATTAGTGTCGTTGTTCTCTGCGCGAACAAAGCGGACGGAACGCGGACAGCAACTCTAGAATGGTCCATGCCTTTACGCATTCTCACGCTAGAAACCTCTTGTGACGAGACCGCCGCGGCGGTCGTCACGGACGCGTTGGAGGTTCTTTCGTCGGTAGTCGCGTCTCAAGATGCGCTACACGAACGGTTTCACGGCGTCGTGCCCGAAATCGCCGCCCGCGCGCATGTCGAACGCATCTTGCCCGTCATCGACGAGGCCTTGAAGCAGGCCGGTTGTGAACTAAGCGACCTGGACGCGATCGCCGTCGCCAATACGCCGGGGCTGGCCGGTTCGCTGTTAGTAGGCGTAGTGGCCGCCAAGTCACTGTGCGTGGCGCTGCAAAAGCCGCTGGTGGCGGTGAACCATCTGCATGCTCACGTTTATGCTTGTCGCATTGCCAGCGGTGTCGACATCTTTCCTTGTGTCGGCTTTATCGTCAGTGGCGGGCACAGCCATTTATATCGTTGCCAAAACAGTTTCGATTTTGAATACCTGGGCGGTACGATCGACGACGCGGCCGGCGAGGCATTTGATAAAGTCGCCAGTATGCTGGGGCTGCCTTATCCGGGCGGGCCGTCGGTTTCCCGAGCGGCGGAAAAAGGCGATCCGCGAGCCTATCGGTTTCCCCGTTCGTTTCTCAAAGACAAGGACCGGCTGGACTTTAGCTTCAGCGGATTGAAGACCGCCGTTCGCTACGAGATCGCCGGGCCGGGACGCCCAGATTTCAGTGCTATTAAGCTTGCCGATCAACAAGTCGCGGATCTGTCAGCCAGTTTCCAAGAGGCCGTTGTCGACTGCCTGGTGGGCAAGGCCATGCTGGCGATGGAGAAGACGGGTCTGTCCACGTTGTGCGTCGGCGGAGGCGTGGCCGCTAACCGGCGCTTGCGCCAAAGGCTCGAACAGGCGGCCGAAGATTGCGGCATTACGTTGCACATCGCGCCACTGCATCTTTGTACTGATAACGCGGTCATGGGCGCGATCGCGGTCGAACGACTGCAGGCAGGGCTAGTTGAAGACTTGGACCTTGAAGTCGTTCCCGGGCTGGTGCGGTTCTAATTTCAGGCGGCTTCAGGCTAAATCGGCACTGGAAGCTTCGCTTTGATGTCCAAGGCCTGGGCTTTCGTCGATGCAAGTCGTGCCGTGAAAAGGCATTGCTGCAATACCGCCTCGCGTCGAATTTCGAACTGCTGGGGGCGAAGGCGAGCGCGGGCGTTCATCCCTCGCCCCCGCGCCGGCTTACTGAATTATCCCGGTTAGCCCTTGATTCAGAGCGAGAAACCCGGCAAGATACTGGATTCCAATATTCGCAAACCCAATGACCGTGATCGTTTTGTCCTGGCCGCTACTAAGGCCAACTTGAGAGGAGAATTGGCTGCATGGCCCGTTACACAGGACCTAAGGCAAGAATCAACCGCCGACTCGGAGCGATGATTTACGAAAATCGTGGTGCCTCGCGTGCCTATGAGCGACGCGAGAACCAGCCGCCTGGAATGCACACGCGCGGTCGCCGGCCCTCCAACTATGGAACGGCCCTCAAGGAAAAGCAAAAGGTCAAGCACTACTACGGGTTGGGCGAACGGCAATTACGGCGATATTTTGAAAAGGCCACGGGCGAAACCGGCAACACCGGAGAGCACTTGCTGCTGATTTGCGAGCGGCGAATCGATAACGTCGTCCGCCGTGCCGGATTCTCAAAGTCGCGCCCTCAAGCTCGGCAAGGCGTGGTCCATGGCCACTTCTACGTGAATAATGTCAAGGTCACCAAGCCGTCGTTCATCCTGCGACCAGGCGATATCATTACATTGCGTCCCAAGGAAAAGATCCAGAATCTTTATCGAGCCAACTTGGGCGATTCGCAAGCAGAACCCACGGAATGGATCGCCTCGGACACGGAAACGTTATCGATCAGCGTACTTGGCATGCCGGGTCCAAGCGATATTAGCTTGCCGGTCGACATGAACACGGTCGTCGAATTTCTGTCGCGCTAGATTTTCCGGCGACAGCGTTCGTGGGGCAGATTTGAATCCTGCGTTAGCGATCTCGTGGTTTTACAGCATTCTACGTTTGCTGTTGTTCGGTTGAGTCATCTATTATCAGAGTCCACGCCGACGCTGGTTCTTCGGTCTGACAATGGACGGGTGCTTTTTTGCTGATCAAGGACTACAATCCCGCGCTGTGGGAGTCCAAACTTTAGCCTGTTGATTTTTCCCCAGGCCATACTTCAGCTACCAAGTCCCAAACATGGAAAGCAGCAAGAGTGCCGGCCCCCCGGATTCCTTGGAAAGCCGATAAGAGACATTATGAGTATTTTTCGTAATGCGGTTTGACTGCAGCTCGATTTCTAGGTGGCCGAAAAAAAGTCGCTCAAGATGCCGACCCGCATCGGGAGACTTGGAAGTGTAAACGAACGCGACCTTATTCCCCGCGTCCCTCTGATAACAAAACCCCAACGCCTGGGCTTCTTGGTCCATGTTCAACATGGAATAGTGGCCGCGTTTTGAAGTCTTCGGGTATTGGCGAATAGCCCACACCGGGGACGCCAAGTCGATGTGTTTTCCAAGGGACAGTACGTGATTCATATCGATGGAAGTTTTCCGTTGCTCGATTCGCTTGAGAACGCGATCCAGGTAGTTCAAATCGGTGGCGGCAATCACGACCTTAGGATGCGGAACGGTATAGTAGAGCGCGGGAGCGTGCTCGGCGAACCATTGGTTCTCTAGTTGAATGATCCGAAATCCATGCAATTCAAACTGGTGTTTAGAGTCCTTTTCCAGTTGCGCCAACACCGTTTGGCCGGATTCATCCGCGAACTTCCCAAATTGACAAGTTCGAAAGGAAATATGATCTGGGCCTAGCAGCGGAGGCACATACTCCCCCTTCTCAAGGCTCCCAGGACTATGCACTGCCATCAACGTGGCAACAATGCGTTGGTTGTTCAATAAATCGTGGGACGATTCCGGAAAGATTCCCAGGGATTGTTCCCTCATCAATTCTTCAAACTCCAAGCCAAGCGTTTTGGCCGTCAGCTCGGGATTTGGGTCTGGCTTGTTACTAATTGGCGGAGGCGCGGGGTAGTCCCCCGTGTCCTCCAAGGGCTTATCCTTTATCTCCATGACACCCTGCATCGCCACGATGGATTCCGTGTCTGGCGGTAACCACGGCAACAATGTTGACAACGGGCCGTGCGAGTTCGGCACTCTTGAGGTGCTAGCGTCACGTCCGCCAGTGGTCCCTCCAATTTGAGATTCGCTTGGATCGCCGAGCGCCGATTCCGAGATTGGTGAACACGACGCAAACAAGCAGATCCCCAGGAGAGTCATTGCCAGTCTGCTGAAAACGCCGTCGATTGAATTCAGTTTTCGCATCAGATCCAATTCCGAGACCAGTGACTGATCGAGTGAGAAAGGCAAATGCTACCGCGCTTTGCAACACGAATCGATTGCAATCTGAATCCGCACGCAGCTTGGGCGAGATGTCGGTGGTTGGGACCCGCCAAGCGATATTAGGTTGCCGGTCGATGAGAATACGGTCGTCGAGTTCCTGTCGCGTTAACAAGACATGGCGGCGAAACGCGGCGAGGCCATTCTCCAAATGGCAATGGGATCGCGTTATGGGCTCAATCCTTCTGAATCAGACTCGTTTCTAGTTCCCTGGCTGCAATCCAGTATGGATGGGCGCTGGCAAGTGCACTCGCCAGTTCACGGTTTGACGACGTTCTGGCGACGTGATATTGGATCATGAGTTCCATTCGCAGCCGGTCCTCAATTGGTTGGGGGCGAGGATTTCGACATGATTCGCCCCCAACTCGTTCGCGCGCTGAAACAGCTCTTCCCCGATAACTCAATGATCCAGAGCGTGCCAGAAACTGGATGGGGACCATTTGCCGATATCTAGTACTACAGCGCAATTGAATTTTTGAGTTCACTGGACCAATCGTCGGTAAAGTAGAATGTCCTCTTCCGTGCTTTCTTCCGTGCTTTTGGTAGAATGGTTTCGTATTCGAGCGCGGCCCTTACCATCTGGTGAAAGATGGCTCACAAATCGAAGGTTTTACTCACGCTCGTGTTGCTTTTGGTTACACCACTTTGGTTGGCGTACCTAATAACTGGCGGAATTCTTGTTAGCCGGGCAGTCCAGTCGCGGACGGAGCCTAAGTCTTTCCCCGAACACTTCTTTGAAGCGAAAACTTACGACGACATTGAGGTGACAGGGAATTACGTCTGGTTCGACGATACTCGCGGCATCGTCGCACGGCGGCCAGATGGCATCTGGCGGCCCGGGGGGGACAAATCGAGCCGGGGAAACTATCTGATGATCCGGCATTGGATTCACCAGATAGGTACGTATGGTGGAACCTCCTACCGCACCGTTTTGATACAGCTTCCCGAAGAGTTGAATCCTGAGGACAGATTTGACATTCACATGGTCAGCTCAAGTCGGCCGGACACGTTCATCTTCGACGGAGAGATCTGCTCGACGATGAAAGATGGAGAAGCCACCTTTGGCAACCCTTCCTCGAAGCTGCTCTCGGATGCAGACTATGATCTGCTGGGGAGCCTTGAGATTGTAGAGATTCAGGAGGACTCGATGATCGTCAACCCGGATATGATCGACGAGGCGACCATGAGGGACTTTCCGCCATACGGTGTCCCAAACAAATCACATTCCACAAGTGCCCTGAACAGATCAAGTTGCACCGCCGCACCGCCAACTGAGATCGTGATTGAGAGACCAGACCCTCTTCCAGAACTCAATGGTGGGCCTGCGTTTCCTTTCGCACGGACGCTTAAGACCATTTCGTTACCAAAACAGCCTCTCCGCGGAAGGCCGAAGTGATTGGTTGAATCTATCCCAAACCGGTTATTCCGGCACACCCTGGCGCCTCTTTTTCCCCAATCAGGCGAGGACGCACACGAGCAAAGCAAACACAAATTGCGTGTTATGCGAACCATCGGTAGATTCCGATGGCAACCGCGCAGCCAGTCGTCACAAGCAGAAGTGTTCGTATCGAAAACTGGGCGGACGGTGACTGACGCTTGTAGAATGTGGATCGGGTGAATTGAACGATGATCAGAACGATTAGCGTCGTCCAGAAAGCGACGTTACGCATGTGTTCGGATTCCCAGCCAATGTGTGCGCGATCGATGTGCCAGGGGTACATGAAGATTACCGCCGCAAGGATTGGAACAACGAACACGACTCGCGACTTCGCAAAGGATGCAGCGAGCGCAGCTATGCCGAGCGGCAGGCACAAGGGGAGGAGATAGACCATCAGTGTGTGGTAGAGCCACATGTTGGCGGCTTTCAAGGCAACGCTGCTGTTCGCCAAAGGCTGGTAAGTCAGTCGCTGCCGTTGCGGAGTATTCCAGTCTCAACAACAATCGATTCTATCACTGCCATCTGGCGTTTCCACCATCACGCCGAAAGTGACTGTGGCGACTGAGCGAGGGACAATTCAGACCACGACAGCCAAAGACAGATTTGATTGATAACTTTTTTTGGGTGAGGTCGTAAATGAGACCGCTAATCCTCCCTTTAGCATTGACGGTGGTCATCGCGACCACCATTGGATGCGATCAGAATGCGCGTCCAAAAAGCAAAAACCTTGTTTCCGCATATTTTAAAAAAAACTTCAACGGAGAGTCTTTCGAAGTTCTTTGGAAGGGACTGCCAAGACGACCTGTCCGTTACGGTTACCTTAGATCTGGCGGACTTGGCGGCGGCACGATATGCCTAGATTACGGAGGCGATGATCAATATTTCTGGGTGGTAGACGGCCATGGAACAATTCTTGGTCAGAGAATAGTCGAACACGATCTTTGGCCAAAGTATTTTAGATTGGGAAAACTTCCGCACCCAATAAAGGTGCAGTCAGCTCAGTAGCAAGATGCCGGCTGCGTTTTTGGGCGAAAACGGGGTGGTCATGGCACGACCTCAACGCCAGGAAACTGCGACTCAAATGCTTCGAACGCAGCTTCCGCTAACGGGTCCGTCCCTAGTAGAGCTTTTGTACCTTGCCAACTTTCACCAACCTGAATCTCCCAGAGCCCGCAGAGGTTTTTCAAATGCGAAACATGTAGTTCTGGATCCTTTACTCCTTCTAAGTAGGAAACAATCGTCCTCGGCCTAGCAACACCAATGTACCAAGCGAATTCGGTGCTAATGACGCTTGGAAGCCAATCGGGGCGCTCATGCTCGACCCATACGCTGCCGCCAAGTGATTTGATCGTTTGAACGGCCTGCTTATGTTTGCGGATGTCGTTGGCACGAACACCTAAAAAGATACAACCAAGTGCAACGACAATCAGAATCGTCCGAATCCCGAATCGAACCCTTCGCCTAACGCGACTGAGTACCATTTTTGATCTCCAGGATCAATTATGACAGAACTGGGGTAACCGAGCGCAGCAACCAGGCGAGGACGCAGACGACCAAAACGACCACAAACAGCGTGCGGAGCGAGAATTCAAACGGAAACCGACCCTGATGGTCATAGCGATGAATCAAAGCGGCCACGCCGAGCGAGCAAGCTGCACAGAAGATCGAATTAAAGAGAAAGCGGGCCGGGTATAGAGCAGAGCCTCATACCCGGCCTTTCTTTTTGCGCGATACCTTCTCTCTCCAAGTGGCATGTTGGGGACATGATGAACAGGATTGACAAGATTTGCGTCTGTAACACCTTCGGAGTTCAGGCGTAGTAGCTGTCGTGAAGGTTATTGTTTTCCGCACACAACAGCACGGCTGCCTGCCGATCGGTGGCTGCAATTGCAAGCGCCGGCCTGGCCGGCAGGAGAAACCCGATGAAAGCTCTGAACATTTTCGTATTGTTGGCGGCTGTGGTTGCCACGATCAGCGCCAGCCCGCTGCAAGCGCAACTGCGATTGTCTGACAAGAGGGCAGCCAAGACGCAAAAGAACCAGACCCAAAAGAATTCACGGCAGCCGTCCAAGAACCGATTGGGCGGCGGCACCCTCACTCCCACCGGTGGACTGCCTGACCTTGCGATCACCGAACTCAAGCAGAGCGGCAGTCTCATTTTGGTGACGGTCAAGAATATTGGCGAACAACCGGCCTCTCCCAGCAAGGTGCGCGTGTCGGTCGCTCGACGGTCGAATGGTGCGCGGCTGGCCAGCAAGGAATTGCATCTGAAGCAATTGGGGATGCGTCAGTCGACAACTCTGATCTTTGACGGGTTGCCCTTAAGTGATGTCCGCGTATTGGCGTTCGCCGACCCTTCCACGAAAATCCGCGAGAAGACCGAGCGAAACAACACACGGAGATTCACCATCGGCGACCAATCTCAAAGGGTTCCCGATCTGGCAGTTCGACGTATCACTCGCAATCGTAACGGGTTGACCGTGGTCGTGGCGAACAAGGGTAAATCCAACGCGCCGGTAAGCCAAATGTTGGTGGTGGTGCGACGTCGGTCCGACTTGTCGACCATCCTGCGCAAGACCGTATCGGTCGCGGGGATTGGCCCCCGGGGAGAGGCTGTCATCCGGGTCGCGGCACCGGAGATAAGTAACACCGACGTCTTTGCCACGGCGGACCATTCCCGAAGGGTTCGCGAGAGCCACGAGGGCAACAACACTCAGCACGCCACGTTTGGCCCCTGAGTCGATTCACTGAAAGTGAGGTGAGGTTGTGGAGAGCTGGCCGCCTTGGCCAGCTCTCCTTCTATTTGGTGCTGTCAAGTTCAGCGAGCTTGGGGCTCGTGGGTTTTCATCGTCGCAATCAGCCTAAAATTCCTTGGTCTATTCTTCATCGCTATCTCGGGCTTGAACGCCTCTACAACGTCACTCAATTTCTCGACGACCTGAGGCTCACGACGGCAAGTAGGTCCGCAGCGCGATCCGCACCGATTATTCGGCCACGTTGGGGAACAACTTCAGCCGGTGCAAGTGTGGGATTCGCGACGCTTAACCCAGCGAAAACGTGTGCGGCAACTTTTTCTGGCGGGTCAACGGTTGACAACCGCAGCATGAGAAAAAGCCGTGAAACGGCGAAAGCATGTAGCCGCTGGCGTGAGCCGGCGGATAGCTTTGTTTTTCACGCTGTCTGCTCCCGTGATGGCATGAACACTCAGGCCAAGCGGTAGTCCTTTCGTGCCAAGAGTGCGGGGATTCTTTGCTTTTTGAAGGATTTCCGTTCATGGACGAACTCGTGCCAATCCGGCGGCGAAGCGTTCGGCTGCAATTCGAGCCGACGCGAGAAGGCAGTCAGTTGCTAGCGAACGCCTATCAGCATTTGAGAGTGTCGACGGAAGAAGTCGCCACCCGCGAGCGTAGTGAACAAGAAGACCCTGCTCAAGAGGCGCATCCTCGCGTCGTGGAGGTCGTCCCAAGATGAACGGATTCATTCGTGTGGCGATCCTGCGCCATAAATCCGCAGTCTCGCGGCGTGGTCGTTGTGGAGCGTTGAGCCACGTCATCCGGCAATTGTTCAGACATTGACCGAAATCATACGGCATGAACAGTATGGCAACGCCTCTGCTGATTGGGCGGTCGAGACTCTGGGCCTCATGGGCTCTGATGCAAAGAGTGCGGTTCCAGCATTGGTCAAGGAGCAGTTCACACCCAACTCGGGCAGATCAACGGGGCTTTCTCAAGAGATTGCTAAGCTCCTGCATTCCCTGGGACGATGACTCTTAGTCTGCTGAGGACTGCAGCCGAGACGGCTGCACCACAATTGGCCGACGAAAAACTATGACATTGAAATTCGCTCCGAAAGTGCGTGCCTCAGCGGATCATCGTCGGGACCGCAGAACCCTAAATGCAAATGGCGTCGCCAGCCTTCGGAGTAGGCGAATTGTCCGGACATCTGGCCGCATTCGCGGTCTAGTTCGCGTAGCGTCTCTAGATAGGAATCGTGGCCTTGGCTTTCGTCGAGCCATTGTTTTTGGCTTTTGTGACAGGCCAACATGGCGACTTTGCGTTCCACGACATCGCTGACGTCGACGTATAAATCCGGAATTACAAGTTGTCGCAACGGGTCGTGATGTGAATACGGCTGGGCGTGATAGACGGTGACGGTCTGTTCGACCGGCGGCCGCGGCGGATCGACGGGAAAGTTCGGCATGCCGCGCGAAAAGGCCGCTGTCACCGCCAAACGGCTCGTGTTCATATGATCTTCCATGTAGTCGGCGGGCGAATGCGTGAGTACGATCTCGGGCGACACCGCGCGGATGACGGACGCCACTTTCAGCAGCGTCGGCTTGTCGTAAAAGATCTCCAGGTCGTTACAGATGCTTTCGTGGAACGTTGCGCCAATACTGCCGGCCGCGGCGATCGCCTCGTCGCGGCGGATTCTGGCGATCGTCTCGCGGTCGTACTGAGAGGTTCCGCAGCAACCATTCGCCAAGTTCATGTAGTGGATTTCGTAGCCGGCCTCTTTCAGCAGCATCAGTGTCCCCGACATGAAAATCTCAATGTCGTCGGGATGCGCGGCGATGGCGATGGCGGTTTTCATGGTGTTGGATTTGCCTCGCTAATTCTAGGAAGGAATCGGATTGTATCATTTGCAATGCCTCAAAACAGCTTCTCGCCAATTCGCAAAGCAAGCCGGGCAATTACAATATGTTGTTGAGCCAATTCGCGTAGCTGTGAAGGAGACCCTTTGCCGGCTTGGGCGGATTGCGTTATGAAGGATTCAGAGTTTTCGATGGTTATTACTCCGGGCCGACAAAGCCAGCAATGATCAAGAAGAATCATGACGAACTAGATCGCGGCCGCCGCGAAGCCGTCAAGCTTGGAATCACCATGGCCGAGCGCCATGTGTTGATGTGCGTCGACCGCAAGACCGCCAAGTGCGCCAGCCGTAAACAGATGGAGTACTCGTGGAAGCACTTGAAGAAGCGGCTGAAGGAACTGCAAGCAGGCGCGAAACCGGGCGTTTTCCGCACCAAGACTTATTGCCTGGGGATCTGCATGGCGGGACCTATTCTCGTCGTCATGCCGGATGGAATTTGGTACGGCCATTGCACGACGGAGGTCATCGACCGCATCGTGCAAGAACATCTGATCGACGGAAACATCGTGGCGGAATACGTTCTTGCCCACCCGCCGAATTGTGCAATCGGCTAGGCACGGTCCATGCCCATGCCAACGGAGCCAGACTAGCGAATCGCCGGGGAGCGGCTGAATGAAGGCAAATCGTTTGTCCTCGGGCGGAGCGAAAGTGAGTCACCGCACGATTGCGTTGCATGACGCAGCCCCATTGCCATGCCGCCCATCATGAAGATGATCCCGTTTTCGATCGGAGCGTAGCTGACGTCGCGGAATATAAGTTGGAAAACATAGGGTGCCATCGACGCCAACATAAACACGCCGTGAGCACGCACCCAGTCGGGCGCACTGCTGTCGCGCCATAGATCCCAAGCGGCTCTGCACCAGCAACCCAGCATGCCTACAAACAGAATCGGCCCGAGAATCCCGAGCTCGACCAGCAAACTGAGAATCGTGTTGTGATGTACATAGCCGCGGATCGATTCCAGATGCAGCGTTGTCGAGCGATCTCCCAGATAGTGCCGGTTCTCGCGGGGAAACTGGCCAAACCCAAACCCCAGCAGCGGCTTGTCTTGGAACATCTGCCACGACACGTACGCGAAGCTGGCCCGCATGTAGGTCGATTTGCGGGTGTCGGATGCGGTGTACTCGCGCTTAAATGCCACGAGCTGGCTGCCTTTGGCGGCGACCACAATTAGCGCCAACGCCGCCATGCTTCCCAAGACAAACATGCGAGGGCGGCCACGCAACGCCAAAGCAGCGACGATCGCCGAAGCCAAGCCCATCCCAAGCCAAACGCTGCGCGTGTAAGTAAAGTACGCGGCGGCGGCGTAGAGCGGTGTCAGCCCGATGGCCAGCAAGATGCCTGGCCGCCAGTTTCGGGCCAGCCAAGCCAAGGCGATCCAGGTGGCAACCATGCAGATCACCATGTACGTGCCGAAGCGGGCGGATTGCAACATCGGCCCGCGTGCCCGACCGTAGTGAATGCCAATTTCTGAATCGGCAATGTAGCGAGGAAACACCAACGACCACTGGCCCGTGATTTCCAAAAGCGAGGTCACCGCCAGGTAAATACCAAAGCCGGCCAGCAGCCAGTAAACGGCCCGCACGCTGCCGGCTTTCAACATCGCCTGCCGAGCAATGAAGAACAGTGCCAGCGGAGCGAGATAGCCGTTGACCAAGTGCATGAAGACCGGCACTTCGTCCGGCCCCATGGATCGCCAATCGTGCGTGAATGTGCTGAACAGCAGCAGTCCAAAGAACAACCCCAGGACAATGTCAGCCCGCTCGAGCGGTTTGGGGTCCGTCTTTCCCAGACGCCACTGAACCACGTACATGGCGACCAAACCGAACAGAACAAATCGCTCGATCGTCCACGTCAAGCCGACGGCATCGACGCTGAAGAAATGGTTGCCACAGCAACTGGCGGCAATCAAGTAGATGACGCATCCAGGCAGCAGCGAACCACGAACCGCCAGGATCGTGCCCCAGATCAATCCGACAATCCCCAGGATGACAATGATCGCGGTCATGTTTGATATTGATGCGCGTCGAAGGATGCGATGAATCGCAAACCGGCGAGGTTGCCCTCGCCGGTCGCTCGCTCTGCTTCGGTTGCCTCTTCCTAGTTCCGGCTAGTTTCGAGAAGCGGCCGAAGGCGTGATGAGCGACATGAATAGTTCTTTCAAGGATAGGCCACTGCCAAACCAGGCCGCACGCGTGGGGGCGCGGCCGACAAGTCGATCCGGTCGCGTTGTCAGCAGGGAGCGTACAGACGTTTCAGGCGACAGATCTAGAACGGGCGCGGTGAGAAATACGATTCCGAAACCGGTGATCAATCCTCCGAATAATCCGCACAGCCCGATCATGCTACGCCCCGGCCCGACGGGCGAGTCCCCGGTGGTGGGCGAGTCCAGCCGAGTCAACAAACTGACCGCTTGGGCCGCCGCTTGATTGGCTCGCACATCGGCCAACTCGTGTTGTGTTTCGCTGAAGATCGCGCCTCGCTGCTCGACCTCCTTGACCAGATTGTTGTAGTCGGCACGCATCGCCGCCAGTCGGCCCATTCGCGATTCGATTTCGTGTTTCTGTGCCAGCAGATCCTCGATCTCGGTGGCGTTCAGTTTCGACTCGGCCCGCATCGCGGACATCGCCAACTGAAGCTCGTCGTGAATATGCTTTTCGATTTCGACCTGAGCGGCGACCGCGGCCCGCACCTTGGGATGAGCCGCCCGATACCCACCCTGCAAATCGGCGGCCTTCAACTTTGCGGCGACCAGGCCGTCTTTTAGTTGGCTGAGCGCCGGTTGAGATTCCAGCAAGCGCCGCGGCGCGACGACAATTTGGCTGGGATCCTCCCGCGCGTCGACCAGCATGGCCATGAGCTGTTGATTGGCCGTTTGTACGAGTTGTGCCCGGCGAAGCTCATCTTGGACCGAGATTAGCGTTCGCCGCAAGTTGCTTTCCCCCGACGACGATTCATTCAGGATTCGCAATTCAGCCAAATCGCCGCCCACATGTTGTTCCATTTCCGATAGCAATACCGTCGTTTTCTGGAGATCGGACTTGGCCAGGTTTACGGTCTTCGTAACTTCCTGGACTAGGCTCTTGGCCTTCTCGTCACGGAGCGCCCGCAGTCGCGCATCAAGCTGATCGGCAACAGCCGCGGCCAATACCATCGCTCGCTTACGGTCTTTGTCCTTGACCTTGACGTAGAAGACTTCCGTGCGGCCGAATTCCGCGCCCCGTGGAGCCGCCACTTTCACAGCCGCTCGCAGTTCCTCGATCGCGGCGGCCGTTGGCCAGTTCGCGGCACGTTTGCCACGGGCGGGACCGATTTCGACCAGTGCGGCGGATAAAACCGTGCGGCTCTTGGCGACTTCAAGCACGGTTTCCTGAGCCGTCTTCATGAACTCCGCGTCTTCGAACCGACCGGGCCGCGAGGAATCGCCAGTGGCTTCGTCCCGCACCAGCAATGCCTGCGACGCTTCCCATTTCGTTGGACGAAGCAATGCATAACCGGCCGCAACCAACGTAATCAGAACCGTCGGCACAATCCAACGCCAGCGGTAATGTACCAACGTGTTGACGATGATTCGCGGATCCAACAAGGGCTTTGAAGTCGACATGAGAGTTCTTTCGAACGAGGGAGCGTGGCGGTTGTGCCATCCGCTCCAACGCAATCCGAATGCCAAGAGTTTGCGGGGAACCCCCAAACCTCGCAGCCGTAGGCAGATACGACTCGCGGCTGCCGGTTTCGATCGTCAAGCGTGAGGTGTTTTCACCACATGTCTGGCAGAGGACACACACGCGGTTGTGTTTTCTATTCATGGCGTCGCGAATTGGATTGACGGTTCGGCTTGCATCTCGGTGTACGTAACCGAAGCTTGTTCAAGCGCTTGGGGCACGGCTTCTACCATGAGATGGGAAGATGAGAATCGAGCGAATCTCTTCGCTGAAGGAACTGGAAAAACTAACGGACCAATGGAACTGCCTGACGCGCGGCGTGCCGTTTCGTGGCTGGCAGTGGTTGCTCAGTTGGGCCCGTCATTATTGTGACGAAGGGCAACTGTTCGCGATCGCGGCTTGGCAGGGCGACGCGCTGGTCGGCCTGGCACCGCTGTATCGTTCGCGAATCCCGAGCCAGGGCCGTGTGCTGCGGCTGTTGGGATCCGGGGACGTTTGCTCGGATTACATGAGTTTGCTGGTCACTAGCGAGCATGAAGATGCCGCCGTTTCCGAAATGGCCCGCTGGTTGTGCGAGCAAAGTTCACGAGCCGGTGACGACGCTTGGGATGTGCTCGAGCTAAGCGGCATCGACCACCACGATCAGGTCACGCAAAAATTCATCTCGCAACTGAAGCATCATGAGTGTCGCGTTCACGTGCGGCCGGGGCTCGACTGTTGGCGGATCGAGCTGCCGTCGAGTTGGGAAGACTATGTCGGTACCTTGTCGAAGTCGCATCGCAAGCAAGTTCGGCGAGTCGAGCGACGGATGCTGGAGCCGGGCCGCGCCGTCCTGCACACCGCGCAAGACGAACAAGAACTCGACCAAGGGATGGCAATTTTGGTCGATCTGCACCAGCGCCGTCGGTCGAGCTTGGGCGAGCCAGGCTGTTTCGCCTGTGATCGGTTTAGCGGGTTCCTACACGAGGCCGCTCAGCAATTGCTGGCCGAAGGGATGCTGCAATTACATTGGGTGGAATTGGACGGCCGGTCGGTCGCCGCCGAGTTTCATTTGATTGCCGGAAGGACCTCCTATGCATATCAGGCCGGCGTCGATCCCGAGGCGATGGAAGACGAGCCGGGGCGACTGATCAATATCGCGACCTTGAAGAAGGCCATCGAGGACGGGCAGCGCTCGTTCGACTTCCTGCGGGGTGACGAACCGTACAAAGCCCACTGGCGAGCCCAACCCAGACCCAGCCTTGAGATTCGCGTCGCCGCCAACCGCACGGTGTCGCGGATTCGTGATCGGGCTTGGGTCGCGGGAAGAACCATTAAGAGTTGGATTAAAAGTGGCCTGGTTGGAGCACGTCAGACTTCTGCGGATTTGTCGTTGTTTGGTGCTCCGAAAAGTTCCAAGTAAGAAACCCCCTCTAACTCCCCCTTGGTAAGGGGGAGAACAAGATTGTTCCCCTTGGTAAGGGGAGGACAGATCGCAGGCACTACAGATGCAAACTTGGAAGCGATTGATGCTTGGCACCTATGTCAACGCGACTTGGCCTTATCGCTGTGTCGCAAACGCCATGGCTGCGCGGCGGGGGCAGATGCCGATTTCGATCTTGTTCTACCACCGCGTGGCCGACGACCATCCTTCGCCTTGGACCATTTCCAATGCTGCGTTCGCGCAACAAATGGAATGGCTGCGGAGCCAGTTTGATCTAATCTCTCTAGAAGAGGTGCAGCGGCGCATTCGTACCGACAGCAGCGAGCTGCCGGCGGTCAGCATTACTTTTGACGACGGCTATGCGGAAAACTGCGAGCAAGCACTGCCGCTGCTGATTCAACAGAGAATTCCATGCACCTATTTTGTCTCGGTCGATTTCGTGCAGACGTGCAGACCTTTTCCTCATGACGTCGCCCACGGCCATCTCGCGCGCCCCAACAGCGTCCAGCAGTTGAAGAACTTGTCGGATGCGGGAGTGGAAATTGGCGGTCACACGCGCACTCACGCCGACTTGGGCAAGATCGACGATGACAACAGGTTGTTCGACGAAATCGTCACATCGTCTCGCGAATTGGAGTCGATCGTGGATCGACCTGTTCGCTATTTTGCGTTTCCGTTTGGGCAACGGGCGAACTTGAACTCGCGTGCCTTTCACATGGCGCGAGAACATGGTTTCGAGGCGGTCTGTTCCGCTTATGGCGGATACAACATCCCCGGCGATGATGCATTTCATCTCCAGCGACTTCACGGCGATCCGGAATTATTGCGGCTGAAGAATTGGTTGACCATCGACCCCCGCCTGCGCGCGGTCAAGCGGTTTCCCTATGAGGCTACAAGCCCGCGGACATCGTGCATGGAAGCCGTAAGCTGATGCGGGGGCAATCATGAGTGCATTACCAAGCGACACGCGGAAAGGTGATCCGGCCGGGGGCGGTTCGTTCGCTGGCAGCGATACACTGGCCACGGGCATCGTCTTTGCTCTAGGCCTAACCGTCGTGCAGAGGCTGGCTGGATTCCTGCGCAGCATTTTGTTCTGCCGGTTCATGGATGATTCGGAACTGGGAGTGTGGTCGCTGGCCTTTAGTTTTCTGATCTTGGCCGCGCCATTGGCCGTGCTGGGACTGCCGGGCACGTTTGGCCGCTATGTCGAGCACTACCGGCAACGGGGCCAGTTCCGCTCATTCCTGCGGCGAACCGTTCTATTCTCCGGCGCGCTGGGCATCTTGTTCGCGGTCGGCATGTGGTTGGGGCAACAGTGGTTTGCTTGGATTGTCTTCAACGATCCGGGACAAGGCTCGCTTATCGTGGCTTTGGCCGGCGCGCTGCTGGCGGTGATTGGGTTCAATTTTCTGGTCGAGCTCTTGACGGCCATGCGATACATTCGCGCGGTGACGTGGATGCGTTTTGGCAGCAGCATCCTGTTTGCCGGGCTGGGCATACTCTTGATTTACGGTCTGGAATTAGGATCGCTAGGAGCGATCGTCGCCTATGGCGTTGGCTGCGGCGCGGTTTGCCTGCCCGCCATTCTGGTCGTGCGGCGGTGCTATGCTTCGATCGATTCCGAGCCGACACCATTGCCGCGGACCGATTACTGGCGGAAGTTGGCGCCGTTCGCGCTCTGGGTTTGGGCCATCAACGTACTGACCAATCTGTTCGAAATGGCGGATCGCTACATGATTCTGCACTTCGCGCCGGCTGGGGACATTAGCGCCCATTCGCTGGTGGGACAGTACCATGCGAGCCGAGTCGTGCCGATGTTGATGTTGGCGGTGGCCGGGCTGTTGGCGGGCGTCCTGTTGCCTTACTTGAGTTCCGATTGGGAATCAGGGCATCGCGAGCGGATCGGCCGCCGGGTCAATCTGTCGCTGAAGTTGGTCGCGTTTTCGTTCACCATCGGCGGGGCGTTGGTTCTGATTGGCTCGCCCCTTCTATTCGGCTGGGCGTTGGCTGGAAAATACGACGCGGGCCTGGCCGTGCTGCCGTGGACATTGACCTACTGCGTGTGGTTTGGTTTGTCACTGGTCGCGCAAACCTACTTGTGGTGCGCCGAAAAAGCGAAGCTGGCGAGTATCGCTCTGCTGGTCGGACTGGTCGCCAACGTGCTGCTCAACTGCCTGCTACTTCCGGTTTGGGGGTTGCTGGGAGCGGTACTGGCCACAACGGTCGCCAACGGCGTGGCCCTGGCGGGAATTCTCGCGTTCAACCGGCGCTGCGGAATGCGAATCCACTCGGGAACTTGGCTGGCGATGTTGTTGCCCATCTTGCTAGGGTTTGGCGCTCTGCCTGCAACGGTCGTATTGGCCGTGCTGGGCGTCACCGCCTGGTACACCGATTGGTGGTTTGATGCCGACGAGAAGAGCCAACTAACGCGATTGATCATTCAATACTTGGAAAAGATTAGGCCGCTGATCCGCTTGCCTAAGCGGGCGTCGGCATAAGGTACACTTGATTATGCTTCGCAAACGACAACCGTTAAAACCGTTAGCCGACCGAGGCCCGCTGCGCACGCTGTTCGCGTTAACCAGCATGCCGGTCGGAGGCGCGGAAACTCTGTTGGTCAATCTGATCCGGCGACTCGATCGGCAGCGGTTTGCTCCCGAGTTGTGCTGCCTCAAAGAACCCGGTCCGTTGGGCGACGAACTGGCGCGCGAGATTCCGCTGCACAGTGGGCTGCTTGGCGGAAAATACGACTTGCGCATCTTTCCGCGGCTGGTCCGCCTACTGAAGCAGCGGCAAATCGATGCCGTGGTAACCGTTGGCGCGGGTGACAAGATGTTCTGGGGCCGCCTTGCCGCTTGGCGGGCGGGCGTTCCCGTGATTGCCTCGGCGCTGCATTCCACCGGTTGGCCCGACGGCATTGGACGGCTCAATCGAATGCTTACGCGATGGACCGATGCGTTCATCGGCGTAGCCAAGCCGCACGGCGAGCATCTTATCGAACAAGAGAGGTTTCCCGCCGAAAAGGTCTTCGTGATTCCCAACGGAGTCGACACCCAAAAATTTCGTGGCCGCGACAACAACCGAACGCGGATACGCGAAGAACTGGGCATCCCGCGGCAAGCGCCCGTCGTCGGAATTGTCGCCGCCCTGAGGCAAGAAAAAAATCATCTGCTGTTTTTGCGGTCGGCCAGCATTCTGCATGAAAACATGGCCGATGTGCATTTCGTCATTGTCGGTGACGGCCCGGAACGTGAAAAGTTGGAACACGCTTCGCGGGCGGCGAAGCTCGATTCGTGCGTCCATTTCGCCGGCACGCGCGGCGACATTGCCGAAGTCCTTTCGGCGCTGGATCTATTCGCTTTGACATCCCACAACGAAGCGAACCCCGTTTCGATTCTCGAAGCTATGTCGGTCGGCTTGCCCGTGGTCTCGACGAACGTCGGCTCGGTATCCGAAACCGTAGCGCATGGCGAAACCGGCTATCTGGCTAAGCCGGGAGCCGCCGCCGAAATCGCTCGCTACTGGCGAGATCTGTTGAGTGATCCCGCCACGGCGCGGAAAATGGGCCAGGCGGGCCGCCAAGTTGTGGTCGATCACTGGTCGTTGGAAGCCATGGTCCAAGGCTACGAAGATCTGCTTCAGAGCATCTACGAGCGAAAGTGTCCACCTGCCGCCGCCCCGCCCGTGGCGAATATTTCCGAGCAGCCGACTGAGCTGGTGGAAAGCCGATAAACGGCATCATCGTCGCAACTTGACTCGCCGGCGCGATTCTCGCGCAATGTCGCGGGGCCTTGGTTCTCCGCCTCTCCCGCTAGCCCCCGCCGCGCGATACGATGAACAATTCCCCTATACCGCCACCCGGCTACTCCAACACTTCGGCATGAATCTGTTCGTTCCCGTTCTGGCTACGTGCGCCAAGCTGCTCAGCGGCGCGACGATACGCTGGATCGAATGTCAACCCGACACGTGTCAGCGCGTCTACTTCGCCAACCACACGAGCCATCTGGATGCGCTCGTGCTGTGGGCGTCGTTGCCAAAGGAAGTCCGCGCGATCACGCGGCCCGTCGCCGCCAAGGACTATTGGGACAAGAGTGCGGTGCGGCGGTACATCGCCAGTCTGTTCAACGCCCTGTTGATCGACCGCACGCGGATTAAGGTGCATCAGAGTCCGGTCGATCTGATGATTCGCGAGATGGGCGAGAAGTATTCTTTGATCGTGTTTCCCGAAGGCGGCCGCAGTCTGGACGGCAGCATCGGAGATTTCAAAAGCGGCCTGTATTATCTAGGAAAAAAACGGCCCGACCTGGAACTCGTGCCGGTTTACATCGATAATCTCAACCGAGTGTTGCCGCGTGGCGAATTTCTGCCCGTCCCGCTGCTAAGCTGCATCAGTATCGGCAACCCGATCTGGCTGGAAACGCGCGAGCCGAAGGTCGAGTTTTTGAAACGGGCACGCGAGGCCGTGTTAAGACTCAAGGATAGTTAACGTCTCATGCCGGTCGAATCAACAAATACTCACACGATTGCACTGCTGGCCTGGCAAGGGGCGGGCCAAGGTGATTCTTGGCTCAGGACCGGCATCTTATTGTGCGTGATCTTCCTAGTCCTGACAATTGCTTGGGGCGTAGGACGGATTCTGAAGCGTCAACCGGATTCGATTCTCGATCCAGCGGTCGTGCGAACTTTTAATCGGCGAGTCAAGGTTTCGCTGATTATCTACGCCGTGCTGACCATTGGGATAATATTCGGCCCCATCGTCTGCGTGGTGCTGTTCGGACTGGTGTCGTTCTGGGCGCTGCGCGAATTCATCACGATGACGCCCACGCGATTGGCCGATCACCGCGCTTTGTTTTGGACGTTTTTCCTGTTTACACCGCTGCAGTATTTGTTTGTGGCCATCGGCTCAAGCTGCGTTCATTTGACGAAGGAGGATGGTTGGCACTTCGCCTTGGCGAACTCACTAGGCCTCGTTGGATTCGACTTCTATCTACTGTACACGATCATGATTCCGGTTTACGGATCGCTGCTAATCCCGGCTAGGATCGCGCTCTCCAATGACCATAAACGTTTTTTGGAACGATCGGCCAAGGTGCAATTCGGATTGCTGATTTGCGTTTACGCCTTGAGTTTTGCGCCGGCGATTCTCGACCTGAACATCCAGACGTTCGATGCAAAGATAAACATGCCAGAGGTGCCTCCTCCGCAAGCGGGTGCCAACGTGGTTGGACGCGCTGGTCTTGCCTCTCTGCTGGTGTATTTTGTGGTGATTGTGCAAATCAGCGAATTGATGCAATTCTGCTGGGATCGCATAATCGGTCGCCACGTCATCGCATCGGAAATCAATGCCAGCAAGACTTGGCAGGGGTTTTTGGGTGGATTGATTAGCACGGGGATCATCGGCATCATGCTTTGGTGGACGGGCATCACGCCCTTTACCTGGTTCGGCTCGGGGCTGATGGCGGCGGTCGTCGCCATCATGGGGTTCGCGGGCAGCATGACGATGTCGGCCATCAAACGCGACCGGGGCGTCCAGGATTACGGAACGCTGGTACAGGGACATGCCGGAGTGCTGGATCGCATCGACTCGATGTGTTTCGCGGCACCCGTGTTCTTTCACCTGACGCGGTTTTACCTGGGTGTGTAGTGGCTGTTCGACCCGCTCTAGCTCTTGGGTTTGGTCACATTTTTTTATTTTTGTCAGTGTCGTTGTTTTGTGTTTTGATTTTTTGAGTTTGTGGTCTTGGCAAAGTTTATGCCGCAAGGCCCATAAGTTGGATTCGATGCGGGAAGCTGTACGGCCGTTTGGTG